>JAYUWA010000535.1:0-10379 GCA_043753795.1 Bacteroidota bacterium
CGGGATCAGTTTCTTTGCCGATATGTATTCAAAAGGCTCAAATGTTTTTGCTGCAATGCCTTCTTTACATTCTGCATACCCATTAATAGGTTTTATTTATGCAAGCAGACTGAACAAAAAATATTTCAAGTACATTTTTGGAATTGTAGCTGTCGGCATATGGTTTTCTGCAATTTATCTTTATCACCATTATACACTTGATATAGTTGTCGGAATTGCCTGCGCAATCGTTGGCGTTTACATTCTTGAAAATTATATTCTTTCAAGAGAACGGTCGAGAAAATGGCTAATCAACTTTGAGAAGTCAATTACAATGAACTTAGATCGGGAGTAAATAACAGTTTAAAATTTGTACCGTCGAAAAGTCCCTTGTCGCTTAACTTCAGACTTGGAATTACAAGTAAAGCCATAAAAGAAAGGGTCATGAAAGGTGCCCCTAACGTTGAGCCGGCAGACTTTGCCAGCAGATCAATTGCTGTGTAATCGTTGGCAACTTTAAATCCATCGTTAGCACTCATTAGTCCTGCAACAGGAAGTGGAACAACTTTCTCATCCTTTTCAACTACACAACTTACACCGCCTTCATTTGCAATAACAAGGTTAACAGCTCTGCATAAACTTTCATCATCGCAACCTACTGCAACTATGTTGTGCGAGTCGTGCGCAACAGATGATGCCAAAGCGCCTTTTTTCAAACCAAAATTTCTAATGAATGCCTTTGCGATGGGAGCTTGATTGTACCGGTTCACAACAACCATTTTTAAAATATCGCTTTTCACATCACTTGCAAAACAGTCTTCAATTACCGGCAATGTTAAATCAAGAGAGTTAGTGATTAATTGGCCATCGAGCGCTTCAATGACAGGCAAGGATGTTCGGCCCGCTGCATTCACTTTATAATCTTCAGGTTTTGTAAGTTTGCAGTTGAAACGATTTATTGGATGGCATTTTTTACTTTCAATAAATGACATCCCATTTTCTGAAACCAATTTACCGTCGATGTATGTTTGTAGTACTTCAAAATTTATAAGATCTCTGACCACAATAAAATCAGCAGGATCACCTTCTTTAAGCAATCCCATTTTGATCTTATAATGTTCAACAGGATTTACAGAAGCCATTTGAATGATCTTATAAATATCGATTCCCTTATTTACTGCACGTGCGCACAACTGATTTATATGCCCTTGAACGAGACTATCAGGGTGTTTGTCGTCACTGCAAAACATCATCATTCTGTAATGTTCATTTGCCAATCCGATAAGCGCTTCAAAGTTTTTGGCAGCACTACCCTCCCTTATTAGGATCTTCATTCCGAAATTCAATTTATCCAATGCTTCCTCCGCAGTAAAGCACTCATGATCCGTAGAAATTCCGGCATCAATGTATTGTTTTGCTTTTTCGCCACGCAGACCGGGAGCATGTCCATCGACAGGTTTACCAAGAGCGTGCGCCGCTTTGATCTTAAGCATTACCTGTTCATCGTTAAACAAGACTCCAGGGAAGTTCATCATTTCACTCAGGTAAAGTATATCATCTGATCTTAAGAGTTGAGCTACCTGATCTGCATCCAGCGCTGCACCGGCAGTTTCAAAAGTTGTCGCAGGAACACAACTTGGAGCACCAAAATTAAACTTGAACGGAACTGTTTTTCCGTTATCGATCATAAACTGCACACCTTTCATACCACATACATTTGCAATTTCATGCGGATCACTGACGGTTGCAATTGTACCATGAATTACAGCCAGTCGGGCAAATTCACTTGGGACCAGCATTGAACTTTCTATGTGAATATGTGAATCAATAAAACCGGGCATGATATATCCGGGATCAACAGCAACACCATCAGGAAGTTTCTTAATGTGTGTAATGATAGTACCTGATACGGTTACTTCTGCCGGATAAATAGTTTGCGATCGATGATCAACGAATAAAGCCCGTTTAGTGAATGTCATAATGTGAATTTCTTAAATGAATAATTATTTTGCTATTTTAAAAACATCAGGCCAGATGGTTCGACCTTCATATGTACGAATATACTTTTTAGTGCGTGGTATGTCGTTTATAAATGAATTCATTTTATTTACCATTAAAGAATCGGAGCTAGTCTTTAAACTATCCTGTATTCTGGCTGCTAAAATTACGCTCATAAATTTTACATAATTTTCCTGAGGACCTATATTCAGATTCTTATAAACAATATAATTAAGAACATTGTAAGCTGAATCAACTTTATTCTGATTGAAATAGGTGGCGCTTAAATTAAATCGGGAGTCATGCAAGTTTGGACTGATGGAAAGAGCTCTCTTATACAATGAAATTGCGCTGTCAGGTAAACCTGTTTGCTCGTAAGCAGTAGCCAGATCATTGAGCGTTCTTAAATGATATGGAGTTTTCAAAATTGCTTTTTGGTATGAAGCCAAAGCGGCAGGAATTTGACCTGAATAAAAGAGCGCCATTCCTTTGTACCAGTCGATAGCGGTGCTAGAAAATTCAAGTGGATAAAAGTATTCATTGATCTTTTCCGACTCGCGTATCACTCTGGCAAAATTACTCTGAAATTTCGCTTTGATCATTTTCTTTGCATGAATTTCGCTATTCAACCGGATAGAAGTAACAATTACAGAAGCGAGACAAATAGCAGCACAAGAAAAAATAAAAATTGGCTTGATCACTAATTTACTTTCCGATCCATTCGATTGTGAATTTTCTAACTCCTGCTTTTTAAAAAGCATTGCAATATAAAACATCAGTAAGATCGGAGAATAGATTCTGGAATACGGATAGCTAAAGAGTGAAATGATGAGGAATGATATTATGACAAATAAAATGACCAGTAAAAAGTCGCGATCTGTTGAAGGAGTAGTTTTCCACTTTATCCGCCACACTTTAATAACAAAGTAGATAAATAACAAGTAAGCAAGCAAGCCAATCACACCTTGTTCAGCGAAGATCAGCAGATAATCGTTGTGGGGGTGCTCAAAATTCATTGCCCCACTATTGATTACTTCAGTTCCGCCAACACCATAAGAAGTGTAAAACAATTTCCAGTTGTTCATTCCTACTCCTGTAATCGGATGATCTTTGATCATGTGCAAACTGTTTTTGATCATCAGCAATCGGTCAAATACACTGTTATTATTTGATGTTACATTCTGCTCCAGAAGGGCGGGATCTGAAATATATTTTGCAATCATCTCCGCTTTGAATTTCAACCCTTTTGCTACAGGGACTTTTTCAAAAACGATGTATCCAATTGTCAACAAAATAAAAGTAGTTGCAGTCAAAGTAATTGCTGTACTTTTTTTCAAGACAAAAGTGTCAGAATTACGGTTCGTCAGAAAAACAAAACAGACAATTATCAATGATACAAATAAGGCAACCCAACATGCTACTGAGGTGAGCAGAATAATATATAAAACAGCAAGAATAAAAGCCAGGATGTGCAATAATCTATACCTTTTATCATCATTAATAATAGCATAGAAAACAGCAGGTGTAAGTAATACAAGAACTTCGGAAAAGAAATTTTTGTTTGAAAGAGATGATGCAAGACTTGAAGATATATTGAATTTTTTATTTGCAAGCACCGATTCTATAATCGGAATCGTTTGTAAAATAGCAAAGGCGCAAAAAATAAATACTGCCAGCGATATAAAGCGTACCAGAGTAAGAATATTCAAATCGTTCTTTTGGAAAAAGATGACCGACACGAGCAGAAATAAGTATAGCATGCAGATGCGTAACCATTCTGCCAATGCTTCACCGGAATTAACACTGGAGATCACCGAAAAAAGCGCGATTATAAGTAAAGCAAAAGAAGTTGCTCCAACTTTCCGAAATGAATCAGGCAAATGGACTGTCCGCCTCCCGAATATTATCAGGCTAATCAGGCAGAAAAGTGAAACAGCAATAATCCGTGGATTCAGATCAGGATCAATGGCTGAAGGCACCATCATTACCGGCAGCAGAATAAACAGAAAGGCTAAAAGAATGGTTGCTCCTCTACCGGTTTTTACATTTCGCCACATCTTTTCGTCTGCTTACAGAATTACAGTGCAGTTTACAAAATCTTTTGAAAAGTTAGAATAAATTTTCTTAACATTACCCCACTACGTTTTTATATGACTGAAAATATACAAAGGCCTCCAACTAGGAAAATTGATTTCGACACCCGGATACTTATTGAGCATCTGGCCAAGTATAAATGGAAATACTTGTCAATCTGTTTTGGTGCTGGAATAATTTCATCCATTTTCATAAAACTTTTTGTTCTTGGCTATTCGTCAACGGGATCATTTTTTGTGAACGACATGAATGTTCTCAGCTCATCAAATATTGATCTTAAACTTGTAGACAACTTAACTCCGAATGATAATTTTAACAGGATCTTTCAGCAAGTAATTTCAACTCAGGTCCAGAATCATCTGATAAAAAAATTCAATCTGACAAGTCATTATGGTGTAGATTCGACACAAGAATTTTTTTTACAACGTACCGGTAATATTCTTAAGTCAAAAATCTCCGTAACAAAGAATACTTACAATACTATTCTTGTAACAGTAAATGATGAGCATCGCTATCTGGCAGCAGAAATGGTCAATGAAATTATGAGCTTTATTGATAATATCAATAGAGAATATTATGCAAAAAACATAGAGCAGAAAATGAAGATCTCCGAAGCATTTTTATTGGAGATCAAGAAAGACAATACAGCCAAGAGCAGAAGTATCGATTCATTACTTACAGAAATGCATATACTAACGACTCAGAGTAGCAGAAAAACAACCAGTGCTATTTACATGCTTCAACTCGAGCAACGGCTAGGCGGATTGATCGGTGAACTTAGTTCATCCACTCACGACTTGATGAATTCTCAGAAACTTTATAACTTATCGTTACAGGCATTAAATCAGAAAAATTATAAGACAATTTCTGTTGTTCAGGCAGCAATGCCTGCTCCGAGATCGAATATATATCTGGCAGTTTTTTACGGTAGTCTGATTACAGTTGCATTGATGTGTATTGTAATATTTGTTGTTCATATCCGCTTGTTCTATTCTGAACATCTGAATTTACTTATGGGAAAATGAAAAAATTTGCATTGATAGTTGCCGGCGGATCCGGAATCAGGATGGGTGCAGACATTCCTAAGCAATTCTTACTCTTGCATGGCAAGCCAATTCTGATGCATACGATTGAAAAATTTTATGCTGCTGATATTTTTGATATAATCATTGTGGTTCTTCCAAACAGTGAAATGGGGCATTGGGAAAAACTTAAAACTGAACACGCATTTACACTTGCTCATAATGTTATTGCCGGCGGTACTTCGCGGTATGAGTCTGTGAGGAATGGCTTAAATGCACTTGCAGATGCCCATGGCCAAATTGCAATTCATGATGGAGTCCGGCCGCTTGTTTCTGTTGAACTTATCGTGTCGTGTATGAAGGAGCTTGACAACCATACAAATGCAATCCCTGCAATTCCTATCGTGGACACCTTGAGAAAAGTTGATGATGGAAGCAGTAAAACGATCGACAGAAATAGTATGCGTGCAATTCAAACGCCGCAGTGTTTTCAACTTGATCTGCTGAAGAAAGCCTATAAAAATCCGGAGAAGGATACAACTGATGATGCCGGAGTCTTTGAACAAGATGGCAACGAAATTCATCTGGTTGAAGGTGAAAAAAGCAATCTGAAGATTACCGTATTATCGGATCTGCTTTTTGCAGAAGCGCTGTTAAAATAAGTAAGAAGAAATTATTACCAGTTGTCTTTATCCTTAACAGGCTTTGTTTCTGTTACTGATTTTTTAAGTGAAGCGATGACTTCCAATGCTGTTTTATCCAGTTGCTGTAAGTAATCATTGTAGACAGGTGCGTAAGAAGGCGATTTAGTGTCCATCCATCTTTCAGAAGGAAAAACTGAGAGCTGCTTCCAGTTTACTTCCGTGATCTCATATTTGAACCGGCCATCTTTTGCAGCCACAGTAATTGTATACTGAGTAACGCCACCATCAGTCTTTACCCCATTTTTATCAGGCAAATTTGATAATCTAAAGCGTGGTTTGCCGATCATTTTATGATTTGTAGAATCATTTTCACGGATTACTTCTGTCGGATTCTTATAATAAGACTGAAACCAGGCATTAATGCGTTGATACAATTCGCCGGCAGCAACGCCTTTTACATCTACAACACCTTCATACGTGATCTTACCGGTGATGGAATCGACGGGAACCTTGTATGGTGTAACCGGAACTGCTTTATCCTGGGCATTTACGAATATAGACGCAACGACCAGACATAGCATAGAAACTGCCTTTTTCATTATCATTAAGTTTAAGGAGGGTAAATTTATGAAAAAGTTCTACTAAAATTATGCCTGAACTTTAACTTTCAACTTCATACCAGGTTTTAACGAACGAACTTTCTGGATATTGTTGAGTGTTTTCAACTCAGCAACACTCACCCCTTGATATCGTTGGGCAATATTGAAAAGCGTATCTCCTGGAGCAACCGTGTGATAAATATATTTAGGTTTTTCAATTTTAGACTTGGCCACCACTTTAGTAACAGATGTTTTATCTGCTTTAACAACTTTAGCGGCAGTTTTTAATGCTTCATTCTTTGCAACAGGTGCAACTACTACATGTGCTTCTGCAATTGCAATGGTATCCGGTTTAGAAGTAGTACTTATTTCTTCAGTAGCTAACGGCTTCTCATCCTCTTCTTCACTTGCAGGATTTTCCTTAGGAAGGAAAACTTTTTTATTCACGGTAGAATAAACGGCGAGCTTTTGACCCTTATATACTGTTGTTCCTTTAACCTTGCCCTTATTCCAGCTCTTTAACTGAGCAGTTGTACATTTATACTTTCCTGCAATGACAGAAAGATTTTCACCGCCTTTTACGATGTGAATCTTTTTTACTTTTTCGGTAACTGTGACATACTCTCCCGCACCTTGCTGATTATTTTTTGCAAGATTTGGATTTGGTAACAATGGATTCGGGCAATATGGACCGAGTGGATCCAGACCAATAGAAGTATAATAGTGATTGATCATATCGCGCACTACTTCATTTCTGATTTGTGGCCCGCGACTTCCCAAAACAATACTCACCAATCGATGATCGCATTTTGCTGTAGTAGCGACAAGACAAAATCCTGCGCGCTTTGTGTAACCGGTTTTTAGTCCATCTACTTCACCGGAATAATCGATCGTTAAACGGTTGTGATTTCTGATCACAGAAGCCGACTTACCATTTTCAATAGTAGCATAACCCATTTTTGCTATATCCAGAATTTCCGGATACTTCAACATTTCGAGTGTAAGTTTTAATTGGTCAGTAGGTGTCGAAGAATTATCGCCCATCCAGTTTGGTGAAGGCAAGCCTGTTGGATTTCCATAGAATGTCGACAACATTCCCAGTTCACGGGCGCGTTGGTTCATTCTTTCAATAGTTGCAGGTAAATTTCCATCACCGATATATCTTGCTAATTGTTCAGCACATTCATTATTGGAAGCGATCATGGATGCTTTAAAAACATCACGCAAAGAATAGATGGCAGTAGAATAAACAGTCCGGCGGTGTTTTCTTTTTCCGACAACAGAAGTCCGGGTCCATTTCACTGTATCTTCCCAACTGTATTTTCCTGAATTGATATCTTCAATTGTTAAAAGTGCGCCCATCATTTTTGTGAGGGAAGCAATTGGAAAAACGGTATTCAGATTTTTCTCCCAAACGATCTTGTTATTTTCAACATCATACAAAAGTCCGGCTTTCACTTCCCCTTCATTGACCCAAAGATTCGTATCCTTAACAAGCGGGAATTGTCCGGTCAAACCGGAATAATCGATTGGAGCAATAGAATCGCCACCGGGAGCGCTTTCCACAGGATCAACAGTAGCAAATCCGCTTAAGGAAGCCTGCAGAATTAGAGCAAAAAATAAGATCAGTGATTTTCCCATATGCATTTATTACCTGAGGATTATGATAAGATAACCCCTAATCAGGCACAAATCAATTTCTTTCCGTCAATATACGGCCAAATGGCTGTAAATATTCGCTAATTATACACGAATATTACAATAAACGTTACTAAAGTACCTAAATTTATTCATAAAAAACTAAGGAATTTAACGTTTTTAACCCCTTTTATAGATCAATTTCTCGATCTAACTTACGCAATTAACGAATTACGATAGGGCATATTTTATTTCCGGACTCAGTTTTAACGATTAATTGATAGTTTCCGGCTGTGAGACTAATGAGATCGATTTGATCTGAAACACAATTCAACAATGTTTTTTCGTATACAATTTTACCCATTACATCAACAATTTTTAAACTGCCCGTTAACGGATCTGCATTCGTAAAGTTCAGATAGTGAAAAGCCGGTGTAGGATAAACTGAGAAATCTGCTAATTCGTTTATTGTGCTGATGGTGCCGGGAACATCTACATTAACATTATCTAAATCAATAAAAAATTCTGCTGACCCATTAGCCCGAATTCCTTTTACCTTCAATAGTATAATTTCTCCTGCATAGGGACTCAATGAAACTATTCTGTTTTCAAATGTAGTGGCTCCAGGAAAATTAGTACTGTTAATTGTAAAAATTTGAGTCCATGTGACACTATCAGTAGAAATATAAATATTGAAACTATCACCCGGAGCTAATGTTGCTGCTGTAGATGGATACAAAAAGGGATCCATCATTCTCCAATCAAATCCTAAAACAGAAAACATTGATAGCGGTCCTATAGCAGGGAAAATAATAGAATCACTAGTAGAAAAGGAAGTCAGATAGGCAGCCAAAGCTTTACTATTAGAAGTTCCGTGAGTTAAATAAACCGTGATATCTCCCGTATATCCTGTTGGAACATTAAATGCTGAGTAGGATTCATAATCATCGAAGAAAGGAAATACCTGTGCTTTTGAAGATTGAATTCCGATAAAAATAATCAGGAGGAGTGATAATATTTTTTTCATTGGCTTAGTTGATTAATTATTTGGTTTATCTATTCGTTTTGAGATAGATTGTTCTGTAATTTTTAGAGAAGAAAGATCCACATTTTCAATCAACACAATCCCCGGCCTTTTCCCCCTCTCAAGCGAACCAAAAACATCATCCTTTCCTAAAAACGCTGCTCCATTTAAAGTTGCCCATTTCAACATTTCATGAAGCGGAATTTTTGGAAAATGAGCTGAGATCGTGTTCAGTTCTTCTAGAATAGAAAGAGATCTGTTGCTTGCATAACTATCCGTTCCGATAGTGATTCTGCAATTGTTCTTTCTGAAAAGTTCAATGTCGGGCAATGTGTTTTCTATGTATTGATTTGCATTCGGACAAAAACACCAGTAGATATCGTCAGAAAATTCCTGTGCTTCTTTTATATGTTCTTCTTTCGTAAAAGTATTATGAACTAAAAGTAGTTTTTCAAAATGATGTAGATGATCTAAAATATATTCAAGCGATGAATTTGTTTTGTGGATTAAATCTGCAGTTGCCGGATTTAAACCAATAAGAAAATCAAAAATATCACCGCTCTGACTATGAAACATGGAGTCTTCGTCTTCAGTTTCCTGATTGTGTATTGTCGATAATTGTGACTTTTTAAAATATAATTTAGAGATCTCCGAAAGCAATTTTGATGAAACAGTGTAAGGTGCATGCGGCCCAATTGATGCAGACAATTCCACATCTGAAAATTTTTGAACAAGCAGAATTCCATCTTCAAAAACTTTTTCCGCTCTTCCCGGATTCACATCAAAGATCTCAACAAATGTATGATAGTAGAGTTGCGAGATCTTTTTTATATCGATTGTATCAGCAGAATTCGAAATATCAGCGACAGCGACAATTCCGTTTTTAAACATTTCCTGATCAGCACTCAGAATCGCTTCATGTACCAATTCACCATCACGACCAAGTCGCATCTGATCAATGAAACCAACCAACCCCGTCTTTTCAGCAAACTTCCCTTTCAAATGAGAAAGTTCAAGATGACAATGCATATTTACAAATCCCGGACAAATAAACCCTTCGTACTTCTTGATACCTGACGGCAATTCCCCCGTAGTCATTGGGTCAATCACCTCAATGATCACTCCCGAATTGTCGACTACTACGATTCCATTTTCAATCGGCTGCGAACTGATGGGGAAGACGATGTTGGATTGGAGGAAATTCATTTTGTAAAGGTAAGAATGTTGGAAGGAAGTTCAAGGTTCAAGGTTCAAGGTTCAAGGTTCAAGGTTCAAGGTTCAAGGTTCAAAGTTCAAAGTTCAAGGTTCAAGGTTCAAGGTTCAAAGTTCAAGGTTCAAAGTTCAAAGTTCAAGGTTCAAGGTTCAAGGTTCAAGGTTCAAG
>JAYUWA010000536.1:0-3432 GCA_043753795.1 Bacteroidota bacterium
GTGAAATATCAAAAAAGATTTATTGAAAGGTTTTTGAAATAATTAAATGTGATTGCAGTTAGTTCTCTTTATGCTGTGGCAATTCAATTGTAGGTGCCGACTCCGACCTCGCATCCACATCCTTATCCAACACATACCGTCTTTTCTTCAGATTGAACGAATCATATGTTCCATCAGGACCTGCCTGAGATGAAAGATCGATATCAGATGACTTTGACTTTGGAGTGCTGATGTGATCAAGAACAATTTTCTTTCCATTATTTTCAAATCGCATCGACATTGATGCCTGTGAATTGAAAGAATAGATCAATCGATTTTTATAGACCGAACCAGATTTCAAGAGCGGGAAACCGAATTTCAATTCGCCTTTTTCTAAATAACAGACTTCAATAACTTTCTTTGTGATCTGCGGATTGAAACCTTTCCAACCAAGCAGAACGAAATAGCTTTTTCCTTTGTACTTCACTTTGTTGACAGCATAATATGCAGCACCAAACCAGCGTTCAGCTTTTAATTTTTCTGATTCCGGTTTTTGAATAGTGGAAGTAGAGTCGAAGAGAGCAAATGATAGGATGCTGTCTGTCGTTTCCTGCTTGATCTGTACATAACCAAAATACTTATATCGGTCTCCTGCGTAGTTCGGGTAAGTCCAGGAGTAAATTTTGAAGCGATTCTCTGCGTCTTTTACAATCGAAACATTTTTGAAGTCACTGAAAGTATTTTCAAACGAACCTGCAACATTCAGACTATCCGTAAAGCGCTTTTGAAATTCATCAGCAGCATTTATACGAATGGAATCATTTTCTCCGCGCTGCATTTTCTGAATCAGTATATGCAATGAATCTGAATTTTGCGCAGAACTAAAGTGCGGATTGAATAAACCGAGAATAGCAAGAGTAAAGAATACAGAAATGTTTTTTGAAAGCATCGTATAAAAAGAAAGGCCGCAAAGTATGAACGTTTGGCGGCCTTTATTATTTTTTTATGGATTTAATCAGCTATGCATTGCTTCTTTTTTGCCAAGCAATACTTCTTTTGGTTCGCGGTAGTTAGGATCGTCTACACAACAATCTACCGGACAAACGGAAGCGCATTGTGGCTCATCGTGGAATCCTACGCACTCTGTACATTTATCTGGAACGATATAATAAACATCCATTGCAACAGGAGCTTGAGGTGAACTTGCGTCAATATCAGAACCATCAATTCGTTTGAAAGTTCCTTTTACTGATGTGCCATCTGACGCGCGCCATTCTGCACCGCCTTCATAAATTGCATTATTGGGACATTCCGGTTCGCATGCACCACAGTTGATGCATTCTTCGGTAATCATAATTGCCATAGCTGTATTCTTTTGTGGTTATTTACCTTTGTACAAAAATAATTCAAAAAAGTTCAAAGTCAAGTGAACATTCTACTTCTTTTCGATTTCTCTGTATTATCTTTGTCTCCAATGAATGGTATTAAGAACGTTTCTAAACAACTAGGACTTGCGCTAAAGTCGAAAGTTGATCAGTATACTGCCGATCCTCTTGCATTTACTGACCTCAAAGAGGTGATGATCAGAGCGTTTCAGTCGAACGGCTGGTTTACGGAGAAGAATATTCTGCTCGCCTTAACACAATGGGCAGATGCACTCACAGAAATCAACATTGAACGCTGGCTTGAACCATATCAGAGTCTTTCTTTTCAATCTCCGAAGAGGATAGGTGTTATCAATGCCGGAAATATTCCTTTTGTTGGTTTACATGATCTGATCTCTGTACTGATCAGCGGACATATCTATCACGGAAAAAATTCTTCCAACGATAAATATCTTTTGCCATGGATCGGAAAATTGTTGTTCGAGATCGAGCCGGAATTGAAAACGCGTATTCACTTCGTTGAAAAATTAAATGAGATCGATGCAGTCATTGCAACCGGAAGTGATAATTCATCACGGTACTTCGATTATTATTTCGGAAAATATCCCCACATCATCCGTAAGAACAGAAATGGAATTGCAATTCTCACCGGTGAAGAAACAACAGATGAGTTATCGCTGCTGGGAAAAGATATTTTTCAATACTTCGGATTAGGTTGCAGAAATGTTTCCAAAATTTATGTACCGAAAGATTACAACTTCAATAAATTTTTCGAATCGATCTACAATGAAAATGAAGTAATGAACCACACGAAGTACATGAATAACTTCGATTATAATAATTCAGTGTTGCTTCTAAAACTTGTTCCTTTCTTACAAAATGGCTTTTTGATCATCAGGGAAGAGGAAGTTATTCCTTCGCCGATCTCTATTGTGCATTATGAAAAGTATGAGAATGAAGGGGAGTTATTTGAAAAATTGATTCCGCTTAAGGATCAATTGCAGTGTATTGTTTCTAAAGTTCAGTTGCCTGAAGAATTGAATAGCATTCTGGTAGGATTCGGAAAAACGCAATCGCCTGAGTTGTGGGATTATGCGGATGGGGTGGATACAGTATCTTTCTTACAAAAAGTTTAATCAAAGTTCCTACACTTGCTCTTAAACTAATTTATTTCCAGCAGAGTTTCGCAGAGTATCGCAGAATTTTCGCAGAATAAATGATCACATTTTGTTTTCCATAGCTAAAGTTGTCTCTTAGAAACCAAATGGGTCCTTACAGGATGACATTATTAGAATTTAATAATGGGACGATCTTGCAACTGCATGCTTTCAGCATTTGCTTGTAGCTAAGTATGTACCTTAGAAAACGAAAAGGTCCTTACAGGATGACATGTAATTAATCAGGAATGAAGGCTAATCACGACTGGATGCTTTCAGCATTTGCTTTGTAGCTGAGTCTGTACCTTAGAAAACGAATAGGTCCTTTCAGGATGACAGTTGTATAATTAAGAGTAGAGGCTAAACACGACGGGATGCATACAGCATTTGCTTATAGGCAAATTTGTTCCTTTAGAAACAAATTGGGTACTTACAGGAGAATATGTGAAATATTAAACTCGATAAAAATGCAAATTAGGGTTTCGGATTTTTATTAGTTCAATTTTTTTATCACGATTCATTCGTTTAATTTCTTTTTCTCTGGCAATCCCTGCGCGTGGCGTGTCAAACTCTTCGTAGAAGACCAATTTGTAACAAAAATACTTACCGGCAAATGTCTTTGGGTTACCTTTATTTTTTTCATGCTTTCTTTTTCTGGTTTTTAAATTATTCGTAAAGCCCGTATAGAAAACAGTTTTTTTTGGATTTGTATTTATATAAGTGTAAAACATTTTTCAAAACTATTTGAAAAAAGACAAAAGAACATCCACTATTTTAGGTGTAAAAAAATATCCATCTTTTAAGCATATTGTAAATATCTCATGAAGTAAATAATAAATTGGTTACCATATAAGGACCTATTCGCTTTTCTAAGGGACATACTTTGCTACAAAGCAAATGCTGAAAGCATC
>JAYUWA010000537.1:0-10337 GCA_043753795.1 Bacteroidota bacterium
GGCGGATATATATTAAGTCTTCGGCAGTCTTCTTGCCCTTTGACCCTTGACCTTTGACCTGAATCAACGAGGCTTCGTCGACTTGCGAACTTCAATCACGACAGACTTCGAAGTAGGTGTATTCGATTTTTCAGCAGTACTATCAATTGGAACAAGAACATTCGTTTCCGGGAAGTAAGTTGCTGTACATTTTTCAGGTATGCTGAATGGTACAATTATAAACCTATGTGCAACTCTTTCTATGTTATTGTCGAAGTTAAACAAGTCAACAACTTCTCCGGCTTTAAATCCTGCATTTGAAATATCATTCTCATTCATAAAGATGACGCGGCGTTCATTGATCACTCCACGGTAGCGATCATTCAATCCGTAGATCGTTGTATTGAATTGATCGTGACTTCTGATCGTCATCATAATGTATTCATCCTTTTTCAAATCGAATTCTTTGACTGATGCAATGTTGAATTCAGCTTTGCCTGATGGAACAGGAAATGATTGCTCGCGCGATGAATTCGGTAAATAAAATCCTCCTAATTTCCGAACTCTGGTATTGTAATCTATAAAACCGGGAATTGTTTTGGCGATATCATCGCGGATATTGTCGTAATGTTCTAAATATTTCTGCCAATCTACAGTTGAATCTTTACCAAAATATTCAAGCGCAAGACGGGAAACCAGATTAGGTTCACTCATCAACTGATCGGAAATTGGTTTCAAATTACTTTTCGACATTTGAATTACACCCATTGAATTTTCAGTAGTTATGAATTGTTCTTCTGAATTCAATTCGTCTTTATCGCTTCTTGCAAGTACAGGAAGTATCAGTGCTTCCTCTCCTGTAATCAGGTGGCTTCTGTTCAATTTTGTTGAAACCTGAACTGTCAGTTTGCATTTACGAAGTGCTTCTGAAGTATAGGTTGTATCAGGTGTAGCAGATAAAAAATTTCCACCCATTGCCATGAATACATTCACTTTACCTTCCTGCATCGCATGTATGCATTCAACAGTATCGTATCCATGCTTCCGTGGTGCAGAAAAACTGAATGTGTTTTCAATAGCATCAAGAAACTTTTCGGATGGCTTTTCATAGATACCCATTGTGCGGTCACCTTGAACATTGCTATGACCCCGAACCGGACAAGTTCCTGCTCCCGGTTTTCCTATGCTTCCTTTCAACAGTAATAAATTGACAACTTCTTTAATCGTGTCAACAGCATTTTGATGTTGCGTTAGTCCCATTGCCCAACACGCAATGATCTTACTCTTTGTTTTAAAGACCTCAGCAACTTCTTCAATTTGATTTCTGTTTACACCTGATGCTGAAATTAATTTATCGATATTCAGACTTTTGATATGTTCTAAAAATTCTTTTGAACCATTAGTTTTAGAATCAATAAATTCATTGTCGAAAACACTGCCGGGATTTTTTTCTTCAGCATCATAGAGCAATTTTTCTATTGCCTGAAGTAAAGCCATGTCACCATTGATCTTTACCTGAAGAAATATATCAGTTAGTCTGGCTTTTATTCCTAATGCTCCTTTGATACTTTGCGGATCATTGAAAGCAATCAATCCGGTTTCAGGAAGTGGGTTTACAGAAATTATTGTACAACCATTTTCTTTCGCCTTTTGCAGTGCACTCAGCATTCGCGGGTGATTCGTTCCGGGATTTTGGCCAAGAATAATAATTACTTCTGCATTGTAAAAATCCTCAAGTGTAACAGAGCCTTTTCCAATGCCGAGGCTTTCACTCAATGCAACGCCACTTGATTCATGACACATGTTACTGCAATCAGGTAAATTGTTTGTTCCTAATTGTCTTACGAAAAGCTGATAAAGAAAAGCAGCTTCATTCGATGTCCGTCCACTCGTATAAAAAACGGCATGATCTGATGTTGGACATTCCTTTAATCTTTGAGAGATCAATTTAAATGCATTGTCCCACGAAATTGGTTGGTAATGTGTTCCACCTTTCGTTAAGTAAACCGGTTGTGCGACTCTGCCTGCTTTTCCGATTTCAAAATCGTTCACTTGTGATAGGGAAGCAATGCTGTTTTTTTGAAAAAAGTCGGCAGTAAGTTTTTTCGTAGTTGCTTCTTCGGCAATTGCTTTAACGCCATTTTCACAATATTCACCGACAGAACTTCTTTCACCATCAGGATCGGGCCATGCGCAGCCGGGGCAATCATAACCTTGTTTTTGATTGAGCGCAAAGAGCGCTTTCATCGCACGTCCTGCACCCATTTCTCCAAAGATATGTTGTGCGCTTATAAATATTGCAGGCATTCCTGCAGCGGCAGTTTTTGGTTTAATGAGTTTCAGTCCGGTGAATCGTTCCGGGTTTTCAGCACTTACTCCATTTTTATTTTCAGATTCCGTACTCATTTCATTTTTGAAGTCAACGGGTTTTCATAATTGTCGCTTTGATCTTCAATGGTCTCATCAAGACATTGGAAGTCTTTTTCAATCAGAATAAACAATTTTTTACTTGCAGATAAAGGTTGTTCTTCAGAAAGACCAACTTGATTAGTTTCCGTCCAAACTTTTGAAGTAGACATCGGAATGTTTACAATTATTTTATCGTCAGAAAATTCAACATATATTTTTTCTGAGGCAGTGGATGCTTTTAAACCATACGATAAAACCTTCGTTCCAAAATCTGTAGTTTCGATTATGAAATGATTTTCTGCGAAAACCGATACATCGGTTTTCGAAAGACGGAAGCGAATTGTATTTCCTTTTATTCGTAGTTTCATAATCGTAAATTAACTGATTTTTTTCCTTTTTTACTAGTTTTTAGTTTGTTTTATGATATTTTGGTATACATTAGGTAGACAAATTCACTTGATCTATTAGTTGTCGCTAAGGTTCACCATATTTGCATTATGTCAGTTAACAACTCCGGATTCTTAATATTCAGCAGAGTCTTTTTTTTATTGTTTTTTATATTTATTTCTAATGGAAACTATGGTCAGAATGCAAAACAATTAATTGATTCAGGATGGGCTGAATTGTTAAAGGATAATGATGTAGAAGCTTTTATTTCGTTCAACAAAGCATATACTTCTGCTATACTTGAGAAGGATACAGAAAATACAGGACTATCATTGCTCTACATGGGAATCTGTACTTACAGTTCGAGTTATACTGAAGGACTGGATTACACTGTCCGGGCAATGAATGAATTTAAAAAGTTTGAATCAAGTTCGTCCAAAAAAGCCTTGGAAGGAAGAAGTAAATGCCTTCAACTCATTAGTACAATTAATAGCCGGCAAGGTAACTACAGAGAATCTATCCGTTTGAGTAAGGAAGCTGCAATGGGATTTCCTGAGAAGAATGATCTTTCAGGGTATCTTGGATTGATATATAATACTTTGGGTGTGGCTTATAGGAATTTAAATATTTCTGATTCATCCGCCTATTTTCACCGAAAGGCATTGGCAGAAAGGCTGCTTACTCAAAACTTTATGTATCTGCCCGGATCCTATTCTGCAGTAGCACGGATTGAAATAAATCTTGGCAACAAAGAACTTAGCAGAGAATACATTTCGAAAGCAATACAAATAGCAGATAGCACAAAAAACCGACAGGCACTTGTTACAGCATATTTGGTTTCAAGCGAATGGTATCAGAAGTTCGATCCAACAAGTAAGGAGGCGGAATTTTCTGCCATAACAGCAAAAGAAATTTCGAGATCTTTAAGTGACCGTTCTTTCTATTTAAGAAGTCTTGATGCATTAATTAAAATAAAAAAAGATAGAGGAGATTTTCAATCTGCCTTGGAAATGGAAGAGGAGGAAGCGATTGTAAGAGACTCTTTGTATTCCTGGGAGAAACAGAAAATTCAGAAAAGTCTGGAAGTTCAGTTTGATGTTTCTGAAAAGGAACGACTTTTAAAACTTACACAGAGAGAAAATGAGATTGCCAGATTGACGAATTATCTATTATGGGCAATAATAGGTTTTGTTATTATTATTGCAGCAGGAATAATTTATTTTCTGAGAAGAAATAATGAAAGAAATATATTGCTTATACAAACTAAGGAAGCTTTGTTTAATGCGCTAGAAGATCAAAAACAACTTCGTGAAAAGCAAATGCAGAATGAAATTGAATTCAAAGAAAGTCAACTCACGGCAATGACAGCTCAGATGCTTCAGAAAAATGAACTTATGCAAGAGTTGAAAAATAAACTCGAAGAAGATAAAAATATTTCTAAAGACAGTCCGATATCAAAGATCATTAACAAAGGTCAGAATCAAGACCGAGACTGGAATGATTTCAATTCTCATTTCGAAAGTATAAATAAAAACTTCTATACACGATTAAAACAGTCATATCCTGATATTAGTCCAAATGATCTTAAGATCTGCGCCCTTATAAAATTGAATTTATCCATTAAGGAAATGGCTTCAATATTGAATATTTCACCGGATAGTGTGAAAACAGCAAGATATCGTTTAAGGAAAAAATTGCAAATGAATACTGAAGATAATTTAACTGATTTTATTCTGAATCTTGAATAAAACAGATTGTCTACATATTGAATACGGTTTTTGAAGGTTTGTCTACCTTGTGTCTACTATCAAAATTTGCAGTAGTCATTAGGTCAACGTAGTTTTACATTCAATTGAGATCTGATCAATGTTAGGATCAGTAATAATGTCTGACAACTAAAAAAAATACTATGAAAAAAATTATCTTAATCTTGTTTCTGGGATTGAACTTTGGCCATATTCAATCAAATGCACAGATTCCAAACGGTGATTTCGAAACTGTTTTAAGTGACGGCACTCTAAGTAATTGGGGGAATATTACTTTGTTTGCTGTTATTATTGATTCTTCGGGCAATGTATTAGTCGATTCAATTGTATTTGATGGACCATTTTGTGGTGCAACAACAGATGCATATTCAGGAAATTATGCATTGGAAATGAGAAATGCGTATGATTATACCGCGGGTCATGGTATTAGCGGCTGGGCAAGTGTGGATGAGGACACTGTTTACACAGCATGGGGTTCACTGGAATACATTTATTCATCAATTCAACCACAAAATTTCAATTTTCATTACAAGTATCATTCAGTAAACGGTGATTCAGGTTTTGCCAAGATTGTTTTTCATGATTATCAAATGAATGAGATCGGACAAGCTGTCAAATACTTTTCTGGTTCCAATGCAGCATATTCCTATGCGAGTATCCCAATTAGTTATTCCGGATCTAATCAGGTCTTTGCATACTCATTGCATTTCAATACTTATTTCAGTGCGGCTGATAATCCAACTGCTTGTAATTTTGGTACTCGCTTAATTATCGATGAGATAACTTTGACTGGTTCTACAAATATTAATGATTTTAGTACAGCTGCTGATCTGGTTGTTTATCCAAATCCATGTACTGATTATGTATTGGTTAAATCCAATGGAATTTCGGAATATTCGATTTATGACATCGAGGGAAAATTAATCCAAAAGGGTAAGGCGTCAAATGATTCAAAAATTATACTTGAAAAAAATTTACCGGCAGGAATTTATTCTTTGCAGGTACAGTCAAATGGTTTGACGTTGAGAAAGAATTTTGTTGTAAACTGACTTGTTTGATTTTTCAACAATACCGATTATATTTTTCTCCTCTTAAAAATCCTATAAGTGTAATACCTGATTCTTTCGCTAGATCAAGAGCAAGACTGGAAGGTGCGCCAATTGCAACAACAACTGGAATGCCGGCCATGCTTGCTTTTTGGATTAGTTCAAAGCTTGCACGGCCACTTAACAATAGAATAGTACCATTCAACGGGATTGTTTTTTTTAGAAGCATCGAACCGATCAATTTATCCAACGCATTGTGACGGCCGACATCCTCTCTGAGATCGATAAAAGATCCGGATTGATCAAAGAGCGCTGAAGCATGCAGTCCGCCTGTACTCTGAAATATTTTCTGTTGTTTGCTTAACTTTTCCGGAAGTGAAATAATTATTTCCGGATCAATTTTTTGAAACCTGTTGATGATCTTAAAGCTAGAAACTGTTGCAATAGCATCAATTGATGCTTTTCCGCAGACACCGCAACTTGAAGTGGTATAAAAGTTTCGTTCCAGTTTGTTTTCAATTGGCTTTATATTTTCGTTCAGTTCGATGCTAATTGAATTTTCGGAATATTGAGTAACACCCTGTATGTCATCTGAATTTCTGATAATTCCTTCTGTAAAAAGAAATCCGCATGCTAATTCATCATCGTTTCCTGGAGTTCGCATTGTTATAGAGACATTTTTCTCAGTCTGTCGACCATCGCTATGAAATTTCATTTTTATTTCCAGCGGTTCTTCTATTGCAAGTTGATCTTCTAAATTTTGCAGCCTTCCGTTCTCGTAGCGAACAATTGAAGTTGATATTGTTGAAACAGGTTTCATATTATTTAAAGGTAATAACAATTGAAAGAATAATGACATTATTTGATTTATAAAGTAATTTCACAATTGTTGAAAAGTTATAATAAAATTATTTGATGGTTCGGATTTAAATAATTTCATTTGATAAGTATTGACCCACTTTACTAGTAACTCTTGAATAAATTAGTTTTCATATTACAAAATCTGGACCTACACTCCGATTAGTTTGATTGTTTTACATTATGAGTACGTCCTATTGAAATTGCTTTGTGCAATTCGAAATGATGTGTAGTTAATCAGTAAGAAATTATTAATTGTTTAGCCTTGTTGGATAAAGAAATTTCAGATGGAAGTGTTTCTTGTGAAATCATAAAATTGTTTGCAACGAATTGAAGCAGGAAAGTCTTTCTTGCATTTATTATAAATTTTACAAAACTAAATATAAATCAATATGAGAAACATTAAACACATTCTACTGCTTATTTTATTTGCTCTGAATTATCTTTCTTGTTTTGCACAACCCGAAATCAGTGAAAGTGATCCTAGTCGTGGAATGTATGTCAACAGATTTTTAAAGTACAATACTTTGACGATCAATAGTGGATCGTATGAAGTTGATACTTCCAATTCGATTTTAGGAGTTGATGTCAATTTTGATGGGATTTTTGAAAAGGAAGATAGATTATTGCAGTATTGTATGGATAATCATATAACATCTATTGTATTGTACGATCTAAGAAACATTATTGGAAGAGGTATATATGCTTGGAATGAGAGCACAAATCAATATGAAGATTTAGAAGATCATTTGTGTCGGTTTATGGAAAAGGCAAGAGAACACTATTGCATTGATGAGATTGGGGCAGCAGGTCAAAGTGCTGGATTTTTTGGAAATATCGGATTTAATTATGGTATGCCAACTCCGCCAATTCCGTTTACAGCCCAGGAGAGATCGAGTCCATGGTTTAACCCGATTTTGGAACTTGCTGATTCAACATTAAATGTAGATGATAGTTTATTTGTTTTTTCTGAGGATTTAAAATATTGGCTGAGACTAAGCAATCTTCGGATTTCAGATTGCGATGAAAGAATAAATTTGTTTCATGAGGAATATGAGTTCTGGAATGTAAACGATTTACCTAGAAATATTAAAGTTAATTCTACGTGCGCATTTACAAATTGTGTGCCTTGTACAACAGGTATAGTAGGGGAACGAGTTTATCCAAATATTTATTTAGCTGCATATCATGAAGTTTTCATTCCAGCATTGAAGGCGATGAAAGCTGTTAAACTGTTTGTCAATGCAGGTATGACACCAACTGACCCTGATTATCTTAAATCGCAGGTTTATTTTCAATTGCCGCAAATTGGATTTGATGTAACTCAAATTCTAGATTTATATTCTTTTATTGATGGTAATCCTGCTGCATTTTTTCCTTCTGCATCATTGACTGCGTGTCAGCGAGATATGTATGATTTCAATAATGATGGAAATGCAGATTTAGACGGTTTGCCTTATGCGGATAGAGTGTTGAGTACAGAGTTCCGAAGTTATCCGTCTCCAAATGGTGTAAATAATGATCTGTATGATAAATTAGCATATCCTGGGGCTAGTGTGCTTATTCCTGATGTTGATCATACAGACATACACCCTTTATTTAGTGCAGAAAGCATAGCTAATAATGGCTACAATGATTACTGGGGTCCTTGGTTTGACGATGCAAGTGAAAATAATATTTTCATGGCAGAGAAGGCTTTTTATGATGAATGGAGTGCTACGCAAATTGCAGCGTCAAGACCGATATTACACCAATTTCAAAATGATTTCCACAGAGGTGGAGTCCATTGGTATACTTCTTCTTTTCTCGCTCCTAAAAATGAAATTCAACTCAATCAAGGGAGTCCTAAAATTTTCAAAACGAATAACCCGCTTTGTGCTGATCCATCACTACCTTTCTCATTAACGATTGAGTACCTCGGTCCAACTGAAGACGGATTGGTTGTAGACTTTTGGATTGCAGATTGTACAGGAAATAGTATTTCTGGATCGACTTGTGATTTATCAGCACCATGCAGCAATGTAACTAAGCCTGTGATTCCATATTTTGACGATCCTACAATTAAAATTCTGGACGACTTTATTGCTACAATTCCGCAATTGCCAAGTGGTTGTAATTTTTTAAAAGCTAATATGCGAGTAAATTACCCGGGAGGATGTTCATATACATACGAGGAGGATATTCAAGTATCGAGCGGACAAACGATTTCTGCTTTAGGTGTTACAGAATTTTGCGAAGGAGATCAGGTCTTTCTTTCAGCAACCTCGGGCGGACCAAGTGCAAATTATTCTTGGTTCAAAGACAACGCACCGATTGGTTCGACTATTTCTGGTGAAGCAGGAAGGCAATTTCGGGCAACTGAATCAGGGGAATACAACTGTATAATAGATAATACTACACCAGATGCAACACAATGTATTGGAAGTACAAATACAATTACGGTAACCGTCCATCCAAATCCACGTGTTGCAATTACAGCTGACTGTAACGACGACTTGGACGAATTTACATTATATGCAGATTATAGCTTTGGAACGGCAGCTTCACCAACTGGAGTCGGAGGTGTGACATACCTATGGAGTACAGGCGAAACTACTAATCAAATTAACATTGATATCGACCCTTCTTCAAGTGAATACGATATGTTTAATGATATGACTTACTATGTCACAGCAACAACGCCATATGGCTGCCAAAGAACCGATTCAGATAAGTTTAGCGATGATGAATTAGCTTTTCAAAATATACTTGCCAGTGTACCGAATCCTCCGAACACTAATCCATGCGCAATAGATCAAACAGTGAATCTGACCTATTATGGAGCACATCCAATACATGTTGAATTGTTTGATGGAAACAGATTTACTTCAATTCCTTGGCTAACAGGCCCAAGTTATTCAATAAATAATTTATCTCCAGGTGAATATACCGTTTTTGCTACGGAGTCTTTTGGGGGATGTGTTTCGTCGGCTACCTTTGTTATCGGACCTGCTATTGCGGACCCACCTGTAATTTCTTATACTTCTATAAATAATATTTGTTCAAATGATCAGGATGGTTCAATCACAATCACTTCAATAACTGGAGCAACGTCAGCTATCTTTAACATTGAAATTTATGCTCTGAATGTCAATCAGCCTTTTATTCCTAATGTAACATTTTCTGATCTCCCTTCTGGTACATATGTTGTGAAAGTATCTGATCAAGTTTGCAATGAATCTTGTACTACAATAACTATTACAACGTTGGATTCTCCTATTGAATTCGAATTTGTCACTGTTCCGGTAAGCTGTCATGGTGGTACTGATGGAGAAGGGACGATAAATGTACTTAGCGGCGGTACTGCCCCTTTTTCATATTTATGGCAAAATGGAAATACTACAAACTCAATCGTTAACCAGAGTGCAGGAAGTTATTCAGTTGTCATCAGTGATGCCCAAGGCTGTTCTGTTAATACGATGGTTGTCATCGGACAGCAACCCGAACTTTCATACACAATTTTACAAAACGCTTATTCATGTTCAACTGGACAAGCCACAGTTGTTATTTCGGTTGAAGGTGGAACACCTTATGAAAATGGGACTGATCTTTATCATGGCTTTCCAAGTGGGTGGGATCAGTCTGTCACAATCAATAATCAATACCACAGTGAAACCAACTCGTCTGCCCAGACATTTACGATTCACGATGATAATAATTGTGAGCTAGATATCAATATATCACCTGCTGTTTCAAATAATGTAACGGTTAATTTTTTTCATACAGATTCTGAATGTAATGGAGCATTAGGTACAGCCTCAGTAATTCCCGGAAATGGAATTAGCCCATATACTTACTCATGGTCAAATTCCCTTGGAACTTCTCAAATTGTTACCGGTTTACAAGCAGGTTT
>JAYUWA010000538.1:0-3420 GCA_043753795.1 Bacteroidota bacterium
TGTCAAAGAATAAAATCCTGCAGGAATTAAATAGGCGCTGTCGTTACTACTGACATTAGGAGTCCAGGCATATGAATAAGCCGGTGATCCACCAGAGACATTTGCAATAATGAATCCACTTGATTCACCCTTGCAGGCTACATTTCGAATATTGAGAACATTTGCTATAGCTGCTGGCTCTGTAATTGTATCCGACATAATCTGCGTGCAACCATTGTCATCAGTAACGGTTACTGAATAAATCCCTGCGCCGACATTAATAATTGAATCAACAGTTCCTCCATTTGACCACGAATAAGTATATGGAAAAGTACCACCGGTCACAGAAATTTTTGCTTGTCCGGTAGTTTGTCCAAAACAAGCTATATCCGTTCCCCCCGGTGTTGTTGCATAATTTACAAATGCAGAAGCAAGAGCACTCGGCGCTGTGATTGTAATGGTGGAATCAAAAGAACAATTATTTCCATCTACTATTGTAACCTGATAAGATCCGGCGATCAATGAATCTGCAACAGTACCTGTATCTCCATTGGACCATGTAATAGCATACGGTGTAGTTCCACCTGTTGGACTGACAGATGCAGTTCCATCAGCTCCACCAAAACAATTTACGTTTGAAGTTGTGACCGATGATGCGGGTATACCTAAGACAGCCGGAGGTTCAGTAATAGTCTGGCTGATCAGAAAAACACAATTATTTGCATCACGAATTGTATCTGTATAATTACCCGGTCCGAGATTTGTGATCGCTGCAGTGGTATCACCATTTGACCAACGATGTCTATAAGGAGGAGTTCCACCTGATGGTGCAATTGTCATACTCCCATTTGCATTATTACGGCATGTAACATTATCGAATTGAAAAACGGAAGCACCTAATGCAGTGGGTTGTGAAATCAGAACCGATTGTTGACTTGTACATCCATTAACATCGGAAGCAGTAACAGTATAGTTGACTGGCCCCAATCCACTTGCTGTTGCTGTAGTTTGTCCTCCGGGTGACCATGAATAAGTGTAAGGCGAAACGCCACCGGAAGTTGTTGCAGTTGCAGTACCATTAGAGGCTCCGAAACAGGTAACGCTTGTAGAGGTAGAAACAGAAGTTGATACAGAAGTTGGTGGTTGTGTTAGTGTAGTTGATGCTGAACTAGTACATCCACTTGCATCCGAAACAGTAACAGAATAAGTATTTGCAACAAGTCCTGTTTCCGTCTGCGTGGTTTGTCCGGAAGGAGTCCACAAATATGTATAAGGTGCTGTACCTCCACCGCCGGTTGCTGTAATTGATCCTGTTGCTGCGCCATTACAGGCGACATTAAATCCTGAGAATGTAGGACTCGATACTGAAGCTGTAATAACAGGAACATTTATGATAAAAGAATAAGTTTGTGAGCCGGCATACGGACAAGCATTATCACGAACGATAACAATGAATGTGTATGGCTGTGCGCGTGCATCAGCTAAGGTTGGTGTCCAACTAAAAGTTCCTACCGGTAATTTTGCCCCAACAGTATTGAAGGTTGCTGCGGTAATTGAATTATTCCACGTCATGACCACTGTATCAGCCGGATTTGGGTCAGAAGAATTGACATTGAAACTGATTGTTGAACCCGGACACACAGTGGCTTCGAAATTTCCGGTGCCATTGATACCGGTAGAAGTTGGAAGGAAATTCGGATTACAGATCCTTGTGAGGAACTGCATATCACGAACTGCACTACCGATCAAAACACCATTCCGATATTCTCTGACCATAATAGCACAAACCCCGATCTCACCATTTACAGTTGGGAACATTGCAATGTCACCATTGGCAGAATTTAAAGTGACTGCCGGACTTGAAGTCAGCGGACTAGTACTTGAGAATCCGGGATTGAAGGTTACCGAACCGACCGTATTTGTAGAAGTATTGAATGTTTTCGGAGTGATGAAAGAATAGACCAATGAATCTCCATCAGGATCAAACACACCGTGATTGTATGTAAATCCTTGGTTTACGCATATAAGCGCGACTGGAATATTTGTAAACTGTGCAGAGTTATTTCTAGGGGCAGCTACGTTGTTAAGAGTAGCTTCAATGTACATGTTGTCAGCACACGGATTATTTAGAGTTGTGATTGCACAATTTCTACAACAGACGAAAAAGCTCAACACCCAGTCTGTACATTGTTGAGGAAGAGTGACATTGTTAGAATACACGTAACGCTGATAGCCGGCATTTACAGAACCTGAACTTGTACATTTTGTAACGACAGTACGACAAGGAAAAGTGATCTCTTGCCCGGTTCCGGATTCCAGATTCAATGTAAAATTTTGGTTTCTGGAGCAGGAAGTTGATTTAGCATTCAAAGTAATTGTTGCAGGTGCAGCAACACCGGCGCAATCACGATAAAAGGATACAGTGACCCGAAATGTATTTCCACTGACCCAGTTATATTGAAGATCTGCTCCTGAAGAATGGGTTGCAGAAACATGAAAAGAAGAAAGGGAAGCAAACAAGGCGACAATGGTAAATACTAACCGGGGAAAAAAGCGCCCGCTAAATGTAGTTTTTTGAATCATGAATGTGTGAGTTATAAGACATTACTGCCCATTTAGAATAAGCTGGAAAGTTCATAAAACTTAAGGCTTAATTCCCTCTCAAATCATTAATCATTTAAACACACTTTTCAACATTCTCCCTCTGAAAAAGCTAACTTTTAATTTTGAACTATGAACAAAAAAAAGGCCGATACTAAGTACCGGCCCTGTTTTTTTTTCGAATTACGAATTTCGATCTTATTTAGCTATAGAAACAACTTTGAACTCCGTTCTTCTGTTGGCCTGATGATCTTCTTCCGAACAAGCCACTTTATTTGAACAACGGTTCACTAATTGGGTTTCACCATATCCTTTAGCTGTGATTCTAGACTGGCTTACACCTTTCGAAACGATATAGCTAACAGCAGCCTCTGCACGTTTTTGTGAAAGCGTTTCATTGTATTTATCATCTGCACGTGAATCGGTATGTGAACCTAATTCAATGCTTATAGCAGGATTTTCTTCCATGATCTGAACAAGATTATTCAGCTCAATTGCTGCATCCGGACGAATGTCCCATTTATCCAGATCGTAGTAAATGTTCTTTATTACAATTGGTTTGTCAACAACGATTCGTTCAAGTTCAAGCTTGAGTTTCACGAACATGTTTTCACTTCTGATCTTGCCAACAGTTGTTACCGGTTCAGTATTTGTGAAATAACCATCTTTGGTTCCTACAACATTATAAGAGGTTTCAGGATTTAATTTGAAATAGAATTTACCATCAGGTCCTGTGATAACGCTTTCTTTCTTATTGGTAATAGTATTTGTCAGTTCGACAGTTACTCCGGCAACAGGATCCTGAGTAGTTTTATCTATAGCGATCCCTTCAAGAGAAAA
>JAYUWA010000539.1:0-10312 GCA_043753795.1 Bacteroidota bacterium
CTCTCCGGGTCATTCAATGAAATTCCTTGGAGCAGTACGAATATCTGGATGGAAGTTGCAGTTAAAAATCCATCTGAGACAGAATTTACACGAATTACATCTGCACAGCTGTTTGCAGTACCTTATGCATATCATGCAGGAAGCGCTGCTCAATTAATCGGCTCCTATACAAATAATGGTGGCTCTTCAACTTCCGGATCAGGGGGAAATACTACAAACGGAGCCGGGCCTGTTCCTGCAACATCATGGCAAGTTACCGGTAATTCTGCTTCCAACCCTCCTGTCAATTATCTTGGAACACGGGATTGCAAAGATCTTGTATTTAAGACCAATGGAATAGAAAGAATGAGAATTTTTTGCAATGGTGATATTTTTATGAATAATAATTTGAATATCGGTGTCGATCTTATTGTAAACAGGGATGCAACCATTAAAAGGGATCTTTTCGGAAAGGCAAATCTTGTTGTAGACTCTAATCTGACAGTTAAAAAAAATGTGAACTTTAATACCACTGGTGGAAGCACAACAGTAATGGGACCTTTTACAGTGGATCGTTTGAGCCCGTCGAGTTTATCAGGAAGCTTATTGGTAGAAAAATCAACAACTTTAAATGATAGTCTTAATGTTACAAAAAACAAACCAACTCTTCTTACCGGAACATTGCGCGTGAACGGAATTACAGATCTTTATAATTCGTTTTCTGTAAACTCACAGGCACCATCTTATTTGACAGGAACCTTGCGAGTAGATTCTAATGCAACATTTAAAAACCAATTACTATTAGACAACTTTAACTGGAACTCACAGGATTCCTCAACAGGAGCACTAGTAGTTAAGGGCGGAACAGGTATTGGAAGAAATCTTAATGTTGGTGGTAATTTAAAAATTTCAGGTAAAACGGATTTGAATGGACAAGTAAAACTTACAGATACCCGTCCTTCAGAAATCCCTGATTCAGGAGCTCTTATTGTGTCAGGTGGAGTTGGTATCGGAAAGGAAATATCTGTCCGGAAATATTCAAGGTTCAATGATTCACTTATCGTTGAAGGTGCTACGACGATTGAAAAATCTCTAGTCGTTTCTGATTCTGCTGTATTCAATAATAAACTATTCGTTAATGGTAATTCAAAATTCAATGGAAATATAGATGCAAAGAAACAGCTAACTGTTTCAGCTCCGTCTTTATCTACTGCTAACCAGAATGATTATAATAATTATCCGCTCCAGGTTCAGGGAGGAAAGCAAGGAATTGCTGTGACTGTAAATGGAACAAGGTCTCTGAGTAATAATTATGTAGGGTTTTTCGATAATACGAATACAGTTTTAGGACGCATCGAAGGTGTAAATAGCGGAGAATTTAATCAGACAGCTGAATATAGACTCGAAACACAACGACTGACTTCTGCAGAAAATTATGCAGTATTAGGAGTTGTTAATGCTACTGTTACTGAAGTTGCGGCAGTCGTTCAGGTTGCAGCCGCGGCTACTTCTTCAACAGGTTGCGTAGGACTTGGTGCATGTGTAACGGCACCCATCGCCTCTTTTATTGTATCATCCCTTGCTAATCTGGCTTCGGCTACAGTGAATCTTGCTGCTGCATCCATCAAACTTACAGAAATTCAGGATGAACAATCAGCTTACTTAAATGCTGCTCCATCTAGAAATGGAGTAACATACGAATCCGGTGCCGGTGATTACGCTGAATATTTACCAGTATCAGATCTTGAAGAAACATTTAAACCGGGAAATATTGTTGGAGTTAAAGGCGGAAAGATCAGTAAAAATACTGAAGGTGCAGAGAGAGTTATGGTCATTTCACGTCTTCCTGTTGTTCTCGGTAATATGCCCGAAGAAAATGAAAAATCCAATTTCCAAAAAGTTGCTTTTCTTGGTCAGGTTGCCATTCGTGTTTTAGGGAAAGTTAATAAAGGCGACTATATTCTTCCTGATGGATACAACACAGGCTTTGGAATAGCTGTTAATCCAAAAGCATTAAATTCTAATGATCTCAAAAAAATAGTTGGTGTAGCTTGGACGGAAAGCAAAAGCGATGTTGGCTATTCGCTGATCAATACTGCTATCGGGTTAAACATTAATGACAACCATTTGATCATTCAAAATCTCAAACGCACTGTCAGTGAAATGAAAAATCAAATCGCCTCAACAGACCGGTTATTATCTGAAATGGTACCGGGCTATAAATCTAAATATGACGTTGATAACAATAATGTTTCCTCAAATTCATTTGGGTATTCTATTAATGTGCCTGATGAAAATACAATAGTATTTGCAGATATAACAAAACAGCAAATTTCTGAAGCTGTTGATAAGGTTCTACAAGACCTTTCAAACAGTACAAAGGAAACTGATCAATTGTTGCTTGTAAAATTAAAAGAAAATCCATCGATCAAAATAAAACTGATCGATCAGATGGATCAAAAAATACAAAAACAGCTTGCATCAGTAAAGCAAGTCGATGGTAGCCAAACCAAATAAATAATAAAGGCATCAGGATTTAAAATTTAATCAAAGCATAGCTTTAAAATATAAAGCATATTATGAAAACAAAATATATTTTCACTCTACTTTTCCTGTTTATCACAACAGTTACCAAAGGTCAGGATATTCCTGCCGGCATTAATTATCAGGGAACTGCCCGTGATGTTTCCGGAGAACTGATTTCCAATGAGGTCGTGACCTTTCGTGTGAGCATAGAAAACGATGCATCAGAACCCACTGTTTATTTTTCTGAAATCCACCGATTGACAACTTCATCTTCAGGTCAGTTCAAAATAGTTATTGGTAGAGGTTCAACTCTTACAGGCAACTTTTTTCAAATTCCATGGAGTGCAGAAAAAATCTGGATGGAAATACAGATCAAGCAAGACGGGAATTCTCAGTTTACGACTCTAAGTCAAGCCGAGCTACTCGCTGTTCCATACGCATTCAATGCAGGTACTGCAACTTCAGTATCCGGAGATTATATTCCATACGTAATTCCGGGAACGGCAAGTTCTTCCGGAAATACCATTAATGCAACTTCATGGCTCAACTCCGGAAATGGCGGAACAACACCTCCGGGTGAATATTTTGGAACATCAGATTTAAAAGATCTGGTCATTAAAACCAATTCTATTGAAAGAATGAGAATCTTATCCGGAGGAAATATCAACATTACAAATACTCTTACTATTGGAAATGATCTTACTGTAAATCGCGATGCAACAATCTATCGTCAAATTTTTGTTAAGAAAAACGCTGAGGTAGATTCAAACTTAACAATCAAACGAACAGTAAACCTTAACACAGCTCTTGGTTCAACAGTTAACAATGGACCCTTTAGTGTTGGTAATATCAGTCCTTCAATTTTAAAAGGTACGCTACGTGTTGACAAATCAACAAATCTGCATAATGGATTAAATGTAAATAATCTGAAGCCAACTTTATTCACAGGAACATTAAGAGTAGATAATGCTACAGACCTTTATAATACTTTCACGGTTAATGTCCAGGCACCAAGTGTTATGACAGGCACTTTAAGAGTTGATTCAAATTCTACTTTTAAAAACCGTGCTATCCTAACCAACTTTAGTCTTAATTCAACAAATACTTCCAATGGTAATCTTGTTGTCTATGGTGGAGTTGGGATAAGAAGAAATCTCTTTGTTGGCGGTGATGCAAAAATCTCCGGGAAAACAACATTAAATGGTCAAGTAAAAATAACAGATCTACGGATTTCTGAGCGTCAGGACTCAGGAGCACTTGTCGTTACAGGTGGAGTTGGTATAGGTAAAGAATTAAAGGTCAGAGGTGCAGTACACCTATTTGATTCCTTGAAAATAGACAAAACTGTTTTTATAGATGACGCTCTGATAGTATCAGATTCAGTTTACATAAATGCCGTTACACCTATCAACGCTCTTGTTGTAAATAACAAAACTACATTCAACGGTTTTCTGAAAGTAAATAATCAGATAACTGTTAATACACCATCATTATCCGGAGCTGACGGAACATTAGCGGCAAATTATCCTTTAAGAATTAATGGTGGTAAACAAGGGATTGCTATTCGCATTGCCGGAACCAAAGCAAATGCCAATAACTTTGTTTCGTTCTGGGATAACTCCGGAATGCAAGGACGCATAGAGGGATTTGCAAATTCAGAGTATTTACTTACCGATGATTATTATACCAAGCAACGCCAGCTATCATTTGCCCGCAATCTGAATACGGTTATGTTTTCAGTAGCAGTAGTTAAATCAGTTGTTGCTGCAAATACGCTCGCCGGAGCTGCAACTTCTTCTACAGGATGTTTCGGATTAGGAGCTTGTATTACTGCGCCTATTCCCTCAATTATAGCCGCAAGCGTTGCAAATTTTGCAGCAGCTCTTGTCTTTGTTGTGACAACAGAAACAGCTTTAATCCAATCGCAAGAAGCACTCGATGATTTTGAGTCTGCTTCAGCAGGGTTATCAGGCGTAACATTTGAATCATCGGCAGGTGATTATGCAGAATACCTGGAGTTGGCTGATCCAACAGAAAATATTCTCCCGGGCTCAATTGTCGGAATGAAAAATGGAAAAATTACCAGAACAACTTCCGGTGCGGATAAGCAGATGGTGGTTTCTGTAAATCCAATTGTTTTGGGAAACACTCCACCAGCCGGTAAAGAAAATCAATTTAAAAAAGTTGCATTTCTGGGACAAGTTCCTGTAAAAGTGATAGGCAAAGTTACTGAAGGTGATTATATCTTAGCGGATGGTAACAACATGGGAATGGGAATTGCCAAAAACCCACTATTGATTACCTCTTCAGATATAAAAAATATTGTAGGTATCGCATGGGGAAGTTCAGAAGACAATGCAACTCTTTCTACTATAACTGTTGCTGTCGGTCTTAATACGAATGATAATTTTAATCAGGTCGCATCTTTACAAACCGATATTTCTAAATTGAGCATCAGAATCAACGAAAGAAATAAAAAAATTGCAAAATTGATTCCTGCTTTTAAAAATGAAATTGAAAAACCATCCTATGAACTTCTTGTAAGTGATCAGGCATTGTTATCTAATAATAATAAGAGCTCGGACAATATCATTTATTACAACATTTCAAGAGAGCAGATTGAACAAGGTTTGTTGATAGCAGAAAAACAATTAGCTACTGATGGAATTGAACTCGAAAAACAAACGGGTTTTGAAAATTTCAAAAGCAATCCTACAGCTAAAGAAACAATGATTGACATAATCATGTCCCGCATGAAACAAATACAAAGCAGCAATAAAGCCATCGATATGGCAAACAAAGCAAAATAATTCAAGCATTATTTAAAAAGATTAAAGCCTTACCGCGACAAAATGAAACATATACTCTTAATACTTCTTTGTAGTTTATCATTAAATACTATTGCAACACCTGATCCTATGGTGGTGGCGCTTCCCGGTAATGGAACGATATCTTCAAATGTTTCTCCTCAGGATACGCTGGTGAACCAACGTCAGTTCTATCTGATAAAAGCCTCTGAATTGCAAAAATCTGGTTTTCAATCTTCCATGCTGCTCAATGCTATAGGTTTTACAAATGCATTAGCGCCTGATAGTACAGCGAAAGGGTTGTTTAAAGTATATCTTCAGAATACTACAGATCTGATAAGCAGGAAAGATACTTTTTGGAACGAAGTGACAACAACTTCTAACAGGTTGCCATTATCAGGACTGGTTGCAGGAGATTATGAATGGCAGATCATTTCTTGTTCAGGTATAGCAACAGATACCGGGTTTTCAAGCTTTAACACTTCTGCTCTGTCAGATTGCAATCAACCAACAAGTGTAAATGTAAGTAATGTCGGTTCGACAACAGCAACTATTAATTGGACAGCTCCCGCTTCTTCCGGTTCATTGCGTTATATTTTCCAATATGATTCTATAAACGGAAATAGCTGGACAACAGATACTGTAAACACAAACACAAAAAATCTGACCGGGTTAATTGCCGGAAAATTATATCGCTTCCGAATAGCGACAGTATGCGGAGCCGGTCTATATTCACAATTTGCTGAAAGTTTTTTCTCCACGTCTACAGCTCCTGCATCATGTGGTTCACCTGTTCCAAACACTGTTTTAACTACAACAACAACTACAGCTTCACTTTCATGGCCAGCTGTATCGGGTGCTACACGTTACGATATTCAATACAGAAGAATAAATACTATTAATTATTCAAGTGCACTTTCCTTTTCTGCATCATATAATCTTACCGGGTTAAAAGCCGGAACGACTTATGAATGGAAAGTGAGATCTGTTTGTTCTTCAGGAAGCGGAACATTTATTTCAGGCGCAAATTTTACGACTACAGGTACAACAGTTTGCTATTCACCAATTACATTATCAGCAGATAGTCTGACGGATTCAACTGCTGTGCTAAACTGGAATAGCACCGGTGCAAGCGGATATAAAGTACGCTATCGTGTGAAAAATTTCATTAGCTGGGATAATGCACTTCAAAGAAACCAGACAGACAGTATGATTCTGGTTCATAATGATAGCATTGAGATTCCAAAAGAAGCAGGATTATTTTCAATAAACTTTACAGGTACTGGTATAAATCCATTTACTTATAACGGAAATGGTTTATATGTTGCATTTGAATATTCGCATCTTCCTGATAGCACACTAAGAACTCCTAGTCTGGCCTTATCAACTTTTGCCGATTCGATCGTAAAAAGTGTGAATGGATATGACTCATTGTCTTATTCATTGAGTTTCGGAAGCAATAAATCGTCAGGTATGGAAAACACACTTACGGCGAGATCAAAAAGACCGGAAACATTTTTTAGTTCGCCGGCATTTACAGATAGCGTTGAGGTGGCTAAAGTTTATTCCTTATACAATGCGGCTTTGAGCTATTCAACTCCGATGAATATAAAAGCTGTAGTGGTAAATCATACTTCTGTAAAAAGAATTTTTGAAGTTACAATGACAGCAAAGAAAGTTTCTTCAGGTAATCAGTTGTTCACTTCAACCTTGTTTACAGATAGTATAAATTCCAATTCATCTTCTGAGATCACTTTTTCAGGGTGGTCGCCAATCAATATTGAATTAGATTCGATCATTGTAAGCGTCCCGGCAATTACAGGTGAAACACAAACCTTCAATAACAGTAAAGGAATAATTCAGAATGTAAATACTTCAATTGTTTCACACTCGAACAATACTGAAAAAGTTTCTGCGGCCGGGTTTGGAACGGACAATGGTATGTTACTCTCTAAATTTAAAATGAATGGTTGCGGCGTTGTTAATTCAGTTCAGGTTTACCTGACGAGTGATGCATCCAATCAAAATGTATATGGTGTGATTTTGGATTCATCTGGTGCAATTGTTGACAGATCAGATTCGTTAATCGTTGATAATACTATGATGGATAGTTATCATTCGTTCTTTTTCCCTACCACTCCTTATTTCAGTAATGAAGAATATTATGTAGGTCTTGTACAGAGTACTGAATCGACAACTGCAATTTATCCTTTAGGTGTTCAATACGATGGTACGATTATCCGCACAAATTCATTTTACACAGCAGATACGTCCGGTTCCGGTTTAACTTCCTACTCACTACCCGGTTCATTGATGATCCGTACAGAAATCATTCCTGCTGTTCCCTCCCTCTCCATTTCAGGGAAACTTTCTCTTTGTTCAGGTGCAACAAATCAGTTGAAAGCAATTCAGGTTGATTCACGGTATGCGAATAAGGTTATCAGTTTCAGTTCTGAGAAAGAAGGCTACTTTGCTTCGAAAGTATTGGGCGTGCCTGATGTTTATCCTGATTCAACAATCAGCAATAAAACATGGATCAGTGAGTCAGCCGATGCACAAAGGGAATTTCTAGTAGTAAACTTTCCCGATTCTGCGCCTATAAATTTCGTAGACATTTACGAAACATTTGGTGCCGGTGCTATCGACACTATTTCAGTTTATAATTCAGCTACTGGTAATTTTGAGGTTGTCTATTCTGCAACTGCAACAAGCACAGGAAATATAAGACTTAACCGTATTACTTTTCCTCTTACATCATTCAGTGTTTCTCGGATTCGATTAGCAATAAATTCTCCTGCTGTCACCGGATTTTTTGCAGTAGATGCAATAGCCGTAGGAAAAATTGATTCTACATCTTCTAGTTCCTCTTATCTGTGGTCAACTAGTGAAACAACACATACGATATCAGTTAATAGTGCAAATACTTATTCCGTAACATTAACAAATGTGTCTGGATGTATTTCCTCTGCGACTGCGGCTGTTTTCACAGCTTCTAACATAACGCCTGTAATTACTGCTAACCGGCCTGTAACTTTCTGTGCAGGCGACAGCGTTATTCTTACATCAGATCAGTTGAATGGAAATTTATGGTCGAACGGTGCAACTAGCAGATCTATCACAGTTAAAACTGCCAACACATATTATGTGACCCATAACAACGGATCCGGATGTGCTGCTGTCCAATCAAATTCCATAACTGTAATTGTAAATTCACTTCCTGTAGTAAACATAACAGGCCAGACTGCAATTTGTCCCGGTGGCACTACTACTCTTTCTGCTACTTCAGGATTTACCTCATACATGTGGTCCAATGCTCAAACAAATTCATCCATTACAGTAAGCGGATTACAAACCTATGTCGTCACTGTTACAAATGTTTCCGGTTGTACGGCAACAAGAAGTGCAACAACAACTGTTTCTGCCGTTCCAAATCCTTCCATTTCAGGAAACACTTTCTTTTGTCAGGGCTCTACTCTGGCCTTATCGACCGGTGTCTTTTCATCTTATCTGTGGAATACAGGTAGTACTGTTTCTTCTATCACAACTTCAAGTGCCGGAAACTATTCTGTAATTGTAACTAATGCAAATGGATGCAGCGCTACAGCTACTAAAACTGTAATTCAATATACACCACCATCACCTACCATTTCAGGATTACCATCATTCTGTCCAGGAAGTAATTCAATCCTGACAGCTAACATAGGTTACAATTCATATAGCTGGAATAGTGGTCAAACGTCACGAGCTATTACTGCAGATACTTCTAAAACTTATATTGTAACCGTAACGGATGGCAATGGTTGTACTGGTACTGCATCTTTAATTACTTCGTTTTATCCACTTCCTGTACCTGTCATTTCAGGCGATCTAACATTCTGTAACAATTCAAACACCATTCTCGATGCAGGAATTTCTTATGCAGGATATTTATGGTCAACGGGTGCAACAACACATAGCATTACAGTGAATACAACAGGCACATATTCAGTTTCAGTAACTGATAATAATGGATGCACAGGAGCCGATACTGTAATTACAGATAATAACAGTACAATTCCACTTACGCCGGGAGCAATAACCGGTCAGTTTACAGGATTATGCAATGCAACCGGAAAAGTATTTTCCATAGCTCCGGTAACTAATGCAACTTCGTATTTCTGGACCATACCTGCAGGTGATTCTATCATAAGCGGTCAGGGAACGAATTCTGTCACTCTTCAATTCAATAACTTCCAGGATGCAAACATTTCAGTAGTTGCATTAAATAATTGCGGTTCAAGTATGCCGTTCACAGCACGTATTATTGGTGCACCTGATGCCATCGGCCCGATCTCAGGACGTGTAAGCGGAGTATGCCGACAGAACGGATTTGTTTATTCAATTAATCCCCTTGCAGGCACCACTACATATAACTGGACAGTTCCAAACGGTGCTACTATTGTTAGCGGGCAGGGTACGACATCTATAACTGTAAATTATGGAACACTATTCAACTCAGGAAATATTTGTATCTCTGCAAGTAATGCATGTGGAATAGTTTCACGTTGTCTGGCTGTTATTTCAATACCTGAAATTCCTGCTTCTATTACCGGACCTTCAGCTGTATGCCGTAAGGCGCAGAATGTAGTATATACTTGTCCTCCTGTTTTGGGAGCAACAACTTATTTTTGGAATGTACCTAATGGAGCAAAAGTAACTTCCGGCCAGGGAACAAACTCAGTCCGTATTTCTTTCAATAACGCTGCGGGAAATGTTTCTGTACGTGCAGGAAATGTATGTGGAAATAGTGCATATAGGAATTATCCGGTTATATTTAATTGCCGTGAAGATGGAAGTGACGAAACAATCTCCGGTGATTTAAATGAAGCTACAGTTTACCCAAATCCAACTACAGGTAAAATATCATTCACTTTCGGTTCACCTACAATTGAAAAATATACTGTTCATATTACAGATCTACTCGGAAATATTGTATTTGTGCAATCAGGAAATTCTACTGA
>JAYUWA010000540.1:0-3393 GCA_043753795.1 Bacteroidota bacterium
CACAAATAATGTGTCGCCGGCAGATGTAGTAAGTGAAAATATGCAAACGTTATTCTCGTCTGTCAAGCCATTACAATTATCATCATAGCCATTGGTTACTTCCGTTGCACTTGGATTTACAGCCCAGATGCTATCGTTGCAATCAGTACTGTTAATTGTATATCCGGGTGGAACCCATGTACAAGAATATTTAATATTATTTAGATTACCGAACCCATCGCCATCTGCATCTCTATAGTAAACAGTTCCCGGAGTTACAGTAACTTGTTGTGTGCAAGTTGTAGAGTTGCTGAAGTCATCAGTTGCTGTCCATGTTACAGTAGTTGTACCTATAGGTAAACATGTCGGTGCGTCATTTGTAAGAGTAACATTTGAACAAGCACTTGAAACAGTAGGGAAAGTAGGTCCAACAACAATTACACCGATAGCTATTGAAGCTTCGTTTTCAAAATTCCTATTTGGCTGACAGAAATAATCCAGAGTCCCTTGCTGACTTAAATAATAAATTCCCGGAAGAGTAGGAGCTGTAAATGTTAATGAAGTGTATGAAGCAGAATAGCCACTGTAAATATTAGCTTCACATTGGATCGTCTGGTTTGTTCCGCCAATTCCAATATAGGATTGAACAACACAGCCCGGACAATATCCCGTCGAATAATCAAAGAATACAGAAATGTCATATCCTAATGTTACAGTTGAACCTCCGGTAACTACGGCTGAATTCCCACTGCCATTAATTGAAACGTTAGTGTATGTAATTCCTCTGTCTGCGTAATCAACAGGTACACCTGTAATTACTGTAGCTGGAAAGAACTCTACGTTACAAGCTCCTGATGCATCATTCTGACAAACCGTAAATGGCACCGGACAAGTTGTAAATACCGGGGCAGGATTTTGAACAGTTACTACTGCTTCGGCACATGCTCCCGGTGCAACACATCCTTCTTCTGCTCTTACATAATAATAAGTGGTAGCTGTTGGAGCAACTGTAATGGAGGTGCCGGTTGATAAATAAGTGCCACCGCAACTTCCTTCGTACCATTTCCAATCTGAAAAATCATTCAAATTACCTGAAGCTATACTTAACGTAACACTGTCGCCCGGACAATTACTTGTAATATCGATTACAACAGGTATGTCAGCAGGCACACAATCAGATTCTCCTATCTGTATTTGACCAAAGCTTGTTCCTGTATATTGAACTGTAACAGAAGTACTGGAATTAACACTGGTATTTAATATTTCCCAGTTTGAACCATTCCACATTCTTGCAATTAAATTCGCAGTATTAACTCCTGGATCAAGATCATCCGAATTCCAGTTGACCGTTAAATAATATCCACTGATTCCAACACCCCCTGATGGAGTAAGTGTCCATGTACGATTAACAGATAAATTTTCATCAATACCTGAAGTTCCTATAAGTGGATGATCCAATGAATCTACCCGGGCGCCAATTCCGCCAGGAGAAGTAATCAAAGGAGTAAATTGGACAGGTAAATAAAAATATTGATTTCCTATAGGATAAGTTAAACCTAATGCCGAGTTAAAATAGTATTCCAGATTGCCGTCAACATATTTATCATTTGTACCATTGATAATAAAAGCGCCATTACCAATTGTCAGCTTATTCGGTCCGGTATGTATAATACCATAATTGAATGCCAGTTGACTTGTAACGGTCTGGTTCCCGTTTAATATTATACCTCCCGGGTTAAATGAAAAAGGTATAAATAGATTTATACTTCCATTCCCATTTATAGTTGAAGTAGTTGACGAACTACCAACAACGAATTGTGATGTGTTGATGGATCCATTGTTAGTCAACGTTGGACTACCATAGAAGAAATTTGCACTACCATTAATTTCCGCGCCGCCTGCTACATTTAGTGTAGCAGCTGTAGTCCAATTAATATTTCCATTAAGAGTCAGGTCGGTTCCTATTCCATTATTCACTGTAACAATACCGCCCAAGACAACGAGAGAGCAACCGGATAGAAGAGTCGTCTGATCAAGTATTGTATTTGTAGTAATGGTTACGGTATGTCCATTCCTGATTGTAATTGTAGAATCTGATGCTGAAGGTATGGCAGCAGCAGGATACCAGCAAGAGCCTATTTGTGTTTCCCAGGTACTTAAATTGTTCCACAGTCCGGAGGCAATAGAGCGATAAATTTTTGTCGGTATAATTACAGATGATGAAACATAGTTAGAAGTAGATCCTGTCAAAGCAAAACCATTGAGAGTTCCATTATAATTATTTCCACTTCCATCAATCAAGGTAGTTTGTCCTGTATTGTTTCCGTTTGGAATACCTTGATTGAATGAATATAGAGCAACAAGTCCAGTTGTTGAACCAATGTTGCAATTCGAGTTGTTCTGAATTTCAGCTTGGGTGCGGGCAACGTTCCATACACGAAACTCATCAATTGTACCTGCACCAAAATTTTGGAGTATATTATTGAAAAAACCTGCTCCTATTGTGGTTCTTGTAATTGTTGCAGGTGTTCTACTTGTTGAACCTGTTCCATCAGCAAATCCATCTAAGTAAAATGTTACAGAACTTCCTGACTTGACAACAGCGACGTGATGCCATACGTTATCGTTGATAACTGATATTCCATCTAACTGGTCAATTGCACTTCCATCTCCAATTGCTAGACGTAATTTACCTAATTGTAAACCAAAGTGAACATAACCATTTACGACAGGATTTCCCATGCCGAAGAATGTTGCAGCATTATCAGATGTTTTGATCCAGCATTCATATGTAAAGTTACTGGTGAATGGAACTAAAGGACTAATTTCAACATAGTCATTCGTTCCGTCAAAGTTTAAAGCATTTCCTGCTTGTGCGAATAATTTATCAGTTGAACTGAATAAATTAAAAGTTACTAAGGCCATAACTAAGATGGCCCGCTTAAGTGGTGTGGGTGTTTTCATGTATAAGTTGTTGTGCTTGTGAAAATTAACAATATTTTCAAAACTGGCAAAACCACTTTGAAAATAGTTGATAAATTTTCGCCATTTGAAAAGTCGAATTTTCCTGTGTTTTTGTTGTAAAAACGCATCTTTTCAAGATCTATAATAAGAATTAATTCAAAGTGTTAAAAATTTATTCAGCGAATTAGCGTCATTCAGAGGGTCAACAGGGCAAATTGCATGGGTAAATGATGTAGGTCATTGGATAAAATAATTAACCCGTTGTTCGAAATTCAAAACATTCGCCCTTCGACTTCGCTCAGGGACCGTGGGCTTTGGGCTGATATGTGTGAATTTTTTGCAAAGAAAATTTCCTTAAAATTGAAGTTAAATTTTCTTCGCAAAAAATTCACACATTACCACTTATAAGACGGTCCCCGAGCGAAGTCGAGGGGCAATAATTTCGAACAA
>JAYUWA010000541.1:0-3374 GCA_043753795.1 Bacteroidota bacterium
AGTTTTAACGCTCTTCAGCAACAATCAACAGTCGATACTTCATCTTTGTCAAAGACATTCATTGCAGGTGTTTTCTCATGGATGGGTGTTGCTCTTGCAATTTCTGCTGTTACAGCTTATGTATTCGGTACAGATGAAGCTTATCAAAGTTATCTGTATGATGCAGCCCTTCAAAAAACAACAATGTTAGGGTATGGTGTAATGTTCGCACCACTTGCTTTTGTATTAATAATGAGTTTTGGAATGCAAAAACTATCATCAATGGTATTGACAGGTTTGTTCCTGACTTTTTCAGTATTGATGGGAATGAGTTTCAGTTTCATATTTATGCAATACCAAATGGCCAGCGTTGTTCAGATCTTTGGTGTTACTTCCGGGATGTTCGGATTCATGGCAGTGGTGGGTTACACAACTAAAACAGATCTAACCAAACTAGGTTCTATTTTAATGATGGCCTTAGTCGGAATTATTATCGCTTCTATCATAAATATCTTTATGGGAAGTGGAACAATGTCATACATTATTAGTTTCATTTCAGTGATCGTATTCACTGGCTTGACAGCATATGATGTACAAAAACTGAAAGAGATAGGTTCAACATCAGAAGCCGGTACAGAGTCAAATGCTAAAATGTCTATCATGGGTGCATTAACTCTTTACCTTGATTTCATCAACCTATTCCTTGCCTTGCTGAGATTGTTTGGATCAAGAAAATAATTTTAATTTATTTGAAATGAAAATGGCCGCGATGAGTGGCCATTTTTTTTGCACCTAAATTTTTTGTTTGCAGGGTGCAGGGTGCAGGTTACAAGCTACGAACCTGAAACTTGTAACCTGCAACCTGCAACATTTTAAAAATCACTACTTGCTTTCCACACGATTCCCGCCTTGCTTTCTTCCAGAAAATTCACCATCTTAGCTACCTATTCACGAACAAAATTAAGCTATGAAAACAGCATATTTATTTCCCGGACAAGGTTCACAGTTTCCGGGTATGGGGAAAGATCTTTATGAATCAAATTCGGAAGCGAAGGAAATGTTTGGAAAAGCTGATGAGATCTTAGGTTATTCAATTTCTGAATTGATGTTTTCGGGAACTGATGAAGACCTCAAACAAACTAAAGTTACTCAGCCTGCAATTTTTCTTCATTCTGTAATTCTTGCTAAGTCACTGGGAGCTTCGTTTCAGCCTGATATGGTTGCCGGACATTCACTCGGAGAATTTTCTGCACTCGTTTCTGCAAAAGCAATGTCGTTTGAAGATGGATTGCGATTGGTGAAAGCCCGTGCTTTCGCAATGCAAAAAGCATGTGAAATAAATCCATCGACGATGGCTGCAATTTTGAATCTCGATGATAAAATCGTAGAAGATATTTGCGCTGAAGTTTCTGCCGGTGGTGAAATTGTTGTTGCGGCAAATTATAATTGTCCGGGGCAACTGGTCATAAGCGGTTCAATCAATGGAATTAACATTGCCTGCGAAAAAATGAAAGCTGCCGGTGCTAAACGTGCATTGGTTCTTCCTGTTGGCGGAGCTTTTCATTCGCCACTAATGGAGCCTGCTCGTACAGAACTCGCTGCTGCTATTGCTGCAGTAGAAATTAAAAGTCCAATTTGTCCGATTTACCAGAATGTGCATGCAATGCCTGAAATAGATGCTGCTAAAATAAAAGAGAACTTGATCGCTCAGTTAACTGCTCCTGTCCGCTGGACTCAAACTATACAGAATATGGTCACCGATGGAGCAACACGTTTCATCGAAGTAGGTCCGGGAAAAGTGTTGCAAGGTCTGGTAAAAAAGATCAGTAAAGATATGGATGCTGTTAGTGCATAATTCAAGTAGAGATGCCAATTATTAATTCAATCATTAGCTGGATAATGAAAAAGCGCATTCATCAGATTGAGCTTTTTATGAAGTATCCTATGGAAGTTCAGCAGGATTGGTTTTTCAGATTGATCGAGTCAGCAAAGAATACTGAATGGGGAATCAAATACGATTTTAAAAGTATTCATACTTACGAAGAATTTAAAAACAGAATTCCGATCCAGAATTATGAATCGATAAAACCTTCCATCGACAGACATATGGCCGGAGAACAAAATATTCTTTGGCCTTCCGAAATCAAATGGTTCGCAAAATCATCGGGTACAACAGCAGGGAAAAGTAAGTTCATTCCTGTAAGTACTGAAGCGATGGAAGAATGTCATTTTAAGGGTGGCAAAGATTTGATCTCTATCTATTGTAATAATAATCCACATACTCAGATCTTTTCAGGCAAAGGTCTAACATTGGGCGGAAGTCATCATCTGAACATTGATAATACAGAATCTTTTTACGGCGACATCTCAGCTATCCTTATGCAGAATATGCCATTCTGGGCACAACTTATCAGGACACCCGAACTTTCGATTGCATTGATGGAAAAATGGGAAGAGAAGATCGAAAAGATGGTGTCAGCCACAATCGCTGAAAATGTTACTAATATCAGTGGGGTTCCTACATGGACTGTTGTTCTTGCGAAAAGAATTTTAGAAGTTACAGGAAAGAAAAATCTGTTGGAAGTCTGGCCGAATCTGGAATTATTCATTCACGGTGCTGTCAGTTTTACTCCTTACAAAGATCAGTTCAGACAACTTATTCCTTCCGATAAGTTCAATTATGTTGAAACATATAATGCTTCCGAAGGATTTTTTGGAATTCAGGACCAACTCAATTCTGAAGATATGCTGCTCATGCTCGACTATGGTGTGTTTTATGAATTCATGCCAATGGATGAATATGGAAAAGAAGATCCCAAAACTATTTCATTAAGCGAAGTTGAACTCAATAAAAATTATGCGCTGGTTATTTCAACAAATGCCGGTTTGTGGCGTTATGTGATCGGTGATACTGTAAAGTTTACTACTAAATATCCTTTCAGAATCAGAATTACAGGAAGGACGAAATTGTTTGTAAATGCATTCGGAGAAGAAGTGATCATTGAAAATACAGATCAGGCAATCAGGATCGCATGTGAAAAAACTAATTCCATCGTAAAGGATTATACTGTTGCTCCTGTTTATTTTTCTGAAAAACAAAATGGTGCACATGAATGGCTGATCGAATTTGAAAAGCCGCCATTGAACCTGGAATATTTCACGAATGTTCTTGATAATGCATTAAAGTCGTTGAATTCAGATTATGAAGCAAAGCGCTACAAAGATATTGCCCTACGCTTGCCAATAGTTAAGTCATTGCCTTGCGGCTCGTTTTATGAATGGATGAAGAGTAAAGGAAAATTAGGCGGCCAGCACAAAGTTCCGAGATTAAGTAATGACCGCAATTTCATAGAGGAAATTGAGGCTGTGTTGAAGAAAGTTAATATTTAATTAGA
>JAYUWA010000542.1:0-3366 GCA_043753795.1 Bacteroidota bacterium
GTTGGCTTCGTAGGTGACTACAAAGCCAACTTTGAACTTTGAACTTTGAACTTTGACCCTTGACCCTTGACCTTTTAAAAATGACTGCATCCATATCCGACCTAAACAAACAACTCCAAAAACTCCCTCCAAAAAAGGTGGCGGAAATTTGTATTCGTATTTCTAAGCACAAGAAGGAGAATAAAGAGCTTTTAGATTATTTGCTGAATGAATCAGACGATGAAGAGAGTTTTCGTGAACGCATTAAAGCAGAGACAGAACAACAATTTGCTGCTATGAATTCGAGTAATTTATATTTGGCGAAAAAAAGTTTGAGGAAAATTCTTCGAATGATCAATAAGAATTGCAGATTTTCTGGAAGCAAAGAAACAGAAGCTATTCTTTTAATTCATTTTTGCAAAACGCTAAAAACTTCTGGAATCAGGTACTATGAAAGTCAGGTGTTGATCAATATGTTTAGTAATCAGCAGAAGAAAATTGCAACTGCAATTTCAAAGTTGCATGAAGATCTTCAGTATGATTACGAAAAGGAGCTGAATTCTCTCTGATTCAGAAATTAATCTTTCGGGTGCATTACAACAAATTTTTTCGTGGCAATAATTTCATTGTCTGTAATTATTTGTAAAAAGTATGCACCATCAATTAAAGCTTCTGTATTTACAGTGAATCTGTTTTCATTCGAAATAAATTCCTCGATTACTTTTCCTGAAAGAGAAATGATTCTTATTCTTAATTGATTAAAACCTTCGATTCCGGTCACATTAATTTTTTCACTCGCCGGATTAGGAACAATTTCAAAATTGCTTAGATTGTTTTTTGGAATAGAAGTGATCAGCAAACCTACACTATCGGTTTTAAGTAAGTAGAAATATGTTTCTCCCGTATTTTGGTCTGTAGTTGTGCTTAATACAGAGATATCACCATTGATGCCAACTTCTACATGTGCGGCATTATTTAGTCCAAATCCGGTGAATTCTTTTGTCCACAAAGAATCACCGTTTGCATCAGTTCGAAGCAAAACTGTTCTGTAGTCAAAGAACGAACCGACAGGTGGATATGCAACTGTTCCAACAGCAATAAACCCTCCATCAGGCATTTGTTGTATAGAGCGAAATGAATTTGAATTTCTGAAATCATATTCTTTCGACCATAAACTGTCGCCGGCAGAATTTAATTTCATCAGCAAAATCCTGTAGTGCAAAGAAGGGTTGCCATAGGTTCGATAACCCAAAATCATAAATCCGCTGTCTGCCGTTGCACACATCGACCACGCAGCCTGTCCGGTTTCGGCAATTGAATCGTAACGGAAATCTTTATTCCAGAGTCCGTTTCCTGATGAATCAATTCTGCAAACGCGAAGGTGCGGATACGGTGTGTCAAACGAACCGCAGGCAACTACAAAACCATCGTTTGTTTTTCGCAATGCTGAATTGCTGCAATCGGAAACTTTTCCAATCGGATATTCCCAGTTGTGATTCCATAGGCTGTCATAAGAATGTAAGCGGAGGAATTCCTGAAATGGATAAAGATCATTATCCAGAAAACCGACGTGCTGATAATCGAGTACTTCAACAGCAACACCATATCTGCTGAATGGTGAAGAACTTTGTGAAGTAGTATAGATAAGATTGCCTGTAGAATCGCAATGTGTGAGTACAGCCGTAGGAGGAGGCATTATTCCATAACTTCCTGCCATAAAGATATCGCCGGACGCCTGTACTTTTATGCAATCAGCGGTAGCATCAGGATAAAGTTTTGTCCAGAGTGTATCACCAATCGAATTTGTTCGGATCAGATATCCTTCACCATCCGATGAACCGGAAAGCAAATTCCCGCCATCGGGTAAGATCTGAAAGTAAGAAGCAGCATTATTTCTACCTGCAATGCCATAATATTTTTCAAAGTATGGTTGCGCAAAAGCATTTGTCAGTGTGGTGATGAGGACAAGGCAAAAGTTTACCAGATGTTTCATGAGAAATCAGTTTCTCAAATATACAAAAGCATTGAATTAATTGTAACTAATAATTAACCCGTTGTTCGAAATTCAAAACGTTCGCCCTTCGACTTCGCAAAAAATTCACACATTACCACTTATAAGACGGTCCCCGAGCGAAGTCGAGGGGCAATAATTTCGAACAACGGGTTAACTAATAACTAATAACTAATAATTATTTTGTAGCAAACATTTTTCAAATTAGAAAGTACTCGCCTACAAAGCCCATTCTTCGTTATTCACTATTAGTTATTCGTTCTTTTTAGGTAAGGGTCCCCGTTTGTAAATAACAAGTCCATTTAAAAAATTTCGAAGTAATTGATCACCGCAAGGTTTATAATTAGGGTGATCTTCATTACGGAATATGGCGCTTAATTCTGTTTTGCTGATCTCAAAATCTACCAGCTTTAAAATTTTTATTATATCGTCATCACGTAATTCGAGTGCGACGCGTAATTTTTTAAAAATATCGTTATTGGTTAGCATTGCAAATAGTAATTATTTTTTTGGACTGTGATTCGGTTTTTTCTTCTTTGAGAAATTTCTTTTCTTTCCTCCAAAATTATTTCGTTTTTGTTCAACCGGATTCCACTCCGGACCTTTGCCAATTGATTCCGGTAATGCGATTTTTGGAATAGTACTTTCTATAAATGTTTCGATCTGTACAAAGCGTGACTGATCTTTCGGACTTATAAAAGTAATTGCTTCACCGGTTGTTTCGGCTCTGGCAGTTCTGCCGACACGGTGAACGTAATCTTCAGCATCACCAGGAACATCATAATTAATTACCAATCCAATATTTTCAATATCAATTCCACGCGAAAGTATATCTGTAGCAATAAGCACAGGAACTTTTTTATTCTTGAAATTCAATAAAACGCTTTCGCGCATATCTTGTGTGAGATCACTGTGGATAGCGGCAGCAGGAAGATTTCTTTTCTGTAATTCTTTCTCCAGTGTTTTCACTGCAATTTTTGTTGATGCAAATATCAATGCAGTGCTGATCTTTCTTTCGGCAAGTAAATTTACGATGAGATTATTTTTCTGATCATCAAATACCACATACGCTTTCTGATCAACACCTGCAGCCGGTTTACTGATTGCAATATTTATCTCAACCGGATTGTTCATCAGCTTTTTTGCCAACGGACGGATCTTCACAGGCATTGTTGCGCTGAAGAGTAGTATCTGTTTTTTCTCCGGCAAAAATTTATTGATCGTCATGATGTCTTCGTAAAAACCCATGTCGAGCATTTTATCTGCTTCATCCAGTATCAATGTTTCAAGCTGATCCATTTTTACATAGCCAAGTTTCAGATGACTTAACAATCTTCCCGGAGTAGCGATGATAACAGAAGTTCCTTCCATCAAAG
>JAYUWA010000543.1:0-3355 GCA_043753795.1 Bacteroidota bacterium
AGTCACCTACGAAGCAACTTTGAACTTTGAACTTTGAACTTTGAACTTTGAACTAAGACCTAAGACCTAAGACGAGAACCCCGCAACCCTCTTCCGATCACCATCCATACGGGCCATTTTTAAAGCTGTTACTGCAGCTTCAACTCCTTTGTTACCATGTTTACCACCTGCGCGGTCAATCGCTTGTTGCATATTCTCAGGAGTGAGTACGCCAAAGATCACAGGGATTTTATGATCAAGATTAAGCCGCATGATTCCATTGGCTACCGCATCGCAAATAAAATCGAAATGACGGGTCTCACCTTGAATTACACAACCCAGACAGATCACACCATCAAATCTCGCTGAATCGAGCGCACGCCTAGCTCCTAAAGGTAATTCGAAGCTTCCCGGAACGTTGGTGCGGATTATATCATCCTGCTTGCAACCGGCATCTAATAGCGTCTTTTGACATGCATCAAACAATGCACCTGTGATCTCCTCATTCCATTCCGAAACAACAATGCTAAACCGTAATCCGGCACCATTCGGAAGATCCTTTACTGTAGACAAATTTTGTTGTGCTGAAGACATAATGTGATTATAAAAAAGAAAGCCGGATCTAAAAACCCGGCCTCATTATTCGTTATTAATTTTTCATTAACCTGTTGTTCGAAATTATTGCCCCTCGACTTCGCTGGGGACCGTCTTATAAGTGGTAATGTGTGAATTTTTTGCGAAGAAAATTTACCTTCAATTTTAAGGGAATTTTCTTCGCAAAAAATTCACACATATCTGCCCAAGCCAACGGTCCCTGAGCGAAGTCGAAGGGTCATTATTTGGAAATCATCGCATCTGCACGCGCAATGTATTTCTCAACCTGCGTACCTTCGTTAGAAGTTGGATAGTCTTTTTTGATTTGCACGTAAGCAGATTTAGCGCCATCCCAATTGCCTTTTGCTTCATTGGCAATTCCTAATTTCATAAGCATGATAGGAGTGGAGAATGAATTCGGATGATCTTTCGATGCTTTTTCATAAAAGGAAATTGCCTCGTCAACATTTTTCAATTCTGAATATGCATCACCAATAGCACCTGCAACTAATGAACCTGTCATTGCATCTTTGGCATCGTAACTTTTCAGCGTTTCAATTGCTTTATCGTATTCCTTGTTTTTTAAATATGCCATACCTAAATAATAGCGAGCAAGATTTCCTGACTGACTTACACTATAATCATTCACGATCTCTTCTAGTCCCGGGTTTTTACCGTCGCCATTAATTGCTAGTTTCAATGAGTCAGCAAAAAGATATTGTTCCGCATGAAAAAGAACTTCTTGTGCTTCTTTTTCTTTATTAGCGACATATACATTTTGATAAAAGATGTATCCACCAATAGCTACCAATACAGCCCCGAAAATGATTCCGAGACTTTTTTTGTTTTGAGTGATGAAACTTTCAGTCTTTCCAATTGCTTCTGCAACTACAAAGTCCTGTTCTTGTTGATTTTCTGCCATTTTCTGACCTGTGATTTTTTAAGAGGTTGCAAAATTATATTTTTTTACCAATTTGGCAAGGCTTTTTAAGGAATATAGGTGAATTATTTTTAACTTTAGCACCTCAAATCTCCCACGAATGAACCTGATAAAACTTGGTATTTATGCTTTTTTGGCATTTTTTGTGATTCTGTCCGGGTGTAGCTCTGACAAAAGTACATTACAGACTTTTGGTGAAGCTGTTGATACTTCAGAGGCAATTCCGGCAGCAGATCTTGTAAATTCTATGGGCGATCAGGCTAGTTTTAATACCACTATTTCCGGAAAAGTGGTGAATGTCTGTAAGGCGGAAGGCTGCTGGATAAAGCTCGATTTGGGTGAAGATGAGCCGTTAATGGTCAGAATGTTCAATCATTCATTTACTGTTGCAGAAAATGTTGAAGGCAAATATGCCTTCGTAGTTGGTCAGGCGCGTTATGATACATTGAGTGTTGAAAAACTTCAGGATTATGCAAAAGATGAAGGCGCTAGTCCGGAAGAAATTGCAGCAATAACAAAACCTGAATTGGAATTGGTATTTGAAGCAAAAGGTGTTGCCGTCCGTTGATTATGGAAAGGAAAATTAAACTCGTTGAATGTCCACGCGACGCCATGCAAGGCTGGGATGAGTGGATCCCTACTGAAACAAAGATCAAGTATTTGAATTCACTGCTAACGGTAGGTTTTGATACGCTTGACTTTGGTTCGTTCGTTTCGGCCAAAGCAATTCCGCAATTAAGAGATACAAAAGAAGTACTGGCCGGACTGGATCTTTCAAAAACAAAGACAAAATTATTAGCGATTGTTGCCAATGTCAGAGGAGCAGAAGAAGCGTCTCAGTATAAACAAATCAGCTATCTTGGATTTCCTTTTTCAGTCAGCGAAGAGTTTCAAAAACTAAATACAAATTCAACTATTGAAGAATCACTCGAAAGAGTCAGGGAAATTCAATCGATCTGTAAAAATTCCGGTAAAGAATTGGTGATCTATATTTCCATGGGATTCGGAAATCCATATGGAGAAGCTTGGAATAAAGATATTGTCATTCATTGGGTCAGGAAATTGTACGATGAAGGGATCCGGATAATTGCATTGTCAGATACAGTTGGAGTCAGTACACCTGAAAATATAACCTATTTGTTTTCGCATCTTATTCCTACATTTCCTGATGTAGAGTTTGGTGCACATTTGCATTCAGATTCATTAACTTGGTATGAGAAAGTAGAAGCAGCCAGTAAAAGTGGCTGTGTCCGTTTTGATTCAGCATTGAAAGGCATTGGTGGCTGCCCGATGGCAAAAAACGATCTGGTGGGTAATCTGGCAACAGAAAATCTTGTATCCTATTTTGGAGGAATTTCGGCACTGAATTTGAATGAAGATAACTGGGAGAAGTCATTTAAAATGGCAAATGAGATTTTTCATTCCTGATTTCAAAACCAAAATTGATAAAAAGAGTATTCTGTAAAGTAGTGATTTGTGTATAATTAAAGTCAAAAAGTCATTTTGATTCATTTAAGCACGAAATTGTCTGATTATGTTTGTGAAATAAAAGAAATTCAAGCCCGTTTAACAATAATGATGAATTTATTCAGTAAAAAACTAGTTACAAAGTGTTACCTGATTCTGGCACTGCTTTTAGCAGCATCAACTGTCTCAGTGGGGCAAAAATCAGGATACTTGCAGATTACAGGTAAGATCAGGAAAGATAATAAACCTGAAGCAGGAGTTTCAATTCAGATTGTAGCACCCGGTGCAACTTCACAAACTGTTGCATCAAAGGATAATGGGAATTTTACTTTCAACCTTGATCTCCAGAAAAATTATTCCATTAAGTTTATTAAA
>JAYUWA010000544.1:0-10126 GCA_043753795.1 Bacteroidota bacterium
TCCCGCAGAACTCGCAGATTTTGCGCAGATAGAATTTAGATTTTCATTTTTTCACTATTGCCGTTAACTTGCCTTTTCCCATATTTCCTGAAAAAATAAAGTCCAATAAATGCTCCGAAAGAATTCGCAAGTGCATCCCTGATATCACCCGATCTCCCAATGAAAATGGTAGCCTGCATTACTTCTACCAGGATCCCATAAGTTATTGTTAAAAGTAGTCCCCATCTAGTCGCATTTGCTCTAAGATTTGGGAATTGGTTCTGCCGGGAAAAGCCTTTGATAAAAAGAAAACTCTGCACGCCAAAGATTATCAAATGTACGATCTTATCCGGCCGTAGCCATTCCAAAAAGGATAGTTTAGGAAAATTGTTGCCTGGAAGACCGCAGAGAATCAGAATCAATATAGCCCATAAAAAAGCAGCCCTATTGTATCGCCAGAACATGCTTTTATGCGTCTACTCCGATGAGTTTCTTGTAATCAGCAGCAGACATAAGTTCTCCGGCTTCAGCAGTATTGCTCATCTCCACTTTGATCATCCAGCCGTTTCCATAAGGATCTTTATTCACCGACTCCGGATTTTTCGTTAGTCCGCCGTTAAATTCTGTGATCTTACCTGAAACCGGCATAAAAAGGTCAGACACCGTTTTCACTGCTTCCACAGTACCGAAAACCGCTTCTTTGTCCAGCGTATCACCTTCGGTCTCGATCTCTACATAAACGATATCGCCCAATTCGCCTTGAGCAAAATCAGTAATTCCAATCGTAGCAATACTGCCATTGATCAAAACCCACTCGTGGTCTTTTGTGTATTTCAGGTTCTCTGGGAAATTCATAATTAATTGTTTTTACAAACGTATATATTTTTTTTCGAATTTCAGCGGGAAGAGGAAAAATCGTGAATTTCAATCATTCAGAATATGAGTCACTAAAAGGTATACCCTACATACAACCCAATACGGGCATTCAGAAGTGTATTTTCATATCTATCTCCATATCCAATACGGAGAGTAGGTTCAATTATAAAATGTTTTGCTGCCGAATAACTATAACCTACAGTTACACCCGGACTGAAAAATTGATCTATTCTGGTGGTTGAAAAATTACTCTCGTATTTAATAATTTTGTACATGTAATACTCTAAGAATACCCCTCCATAAAATGAGCCGGAAATATTCTCAGCGAAATATTTTATTACTTCCGGACCGCTTCTGAATTCAGATGTAACATAAGTTGGTGAACTTGCCTGATCGGTTCTCGCTTGAAGGCGAATCGAATATTTTTTAGTTAGTATAAATTCCATTCCAACAGTAAGACTGAAATTTTTTTCTTCAATTAATGTTGAAAGCAGATCCAATACATCAGTTCTGAATATAAACGAAATTGAATCGAAATTGAAATCCGAAGTAGTTGTTGAATCTTCATAGTATGCCGGACTTTCCTGTGCATTCGAAAAACTGCAAATTGTCGTAAAGACGACAGACAAAAATATTTTCAAGTGGTGCGTTTTTGTTGGTCTGAAACGCAATTATCTGGGTAAATATTTTGATCTTATGAGAATTGGTAAGTAGTAATTCGTAAGTAGTGAGTAGCACCGGTTACGAAAATTTGATTGTCGTCATAAAACAATCCAGGTCATTGGAGATATCCAATGACCTGTTTATGTTAAGGCAATGAAAGTGATTTCATGCTACTATGCAGTGCTACTCACTACTTACCACTTACTACTTACCCTCTTATTGCGCCAGCGTAAACCTAATCGCTATCCCCGCATTCGTATACGATGTCGGATAACTTGTCGACACAAACGGTTCGTTGGAGCTGAAGTCATAAAAAGCTCTCACATTAAAGCGGTCGTTCACCGGATAATCTGCTGAAACTTTTACACTCAATGTTGATGTTCCGGCACTAGGCTGATTTGTTCCTTCGATGACTTTACGAAGAATCGTTGTATTCTCACGCAAGTTTAAATCAACTTTTACAGTCATGTCATTGCTCAGTTTTTTCTTACCGCCGATTTTGAATGGAAGTGTTACACGCTTAAATTTGTAACCAAGTCCGATCGTATATTCTATTCCTCTTACTTCTGTTACCTGAATGTTAGAGTAGGCAAGCGTTACTGTTCTGTCGCGCTTGATCTCGAATCGTGTCTGTAAACTATTTTTCCACGTCATGTCAAAACCGATCAATGGTGCCAACTGTTCGCTGATCGTAATTTGCTGAATGTCGTATTTAGGAATGAAGTTTTGTGCTGTGTCTAGTGCAGAGGGGAAGTTATTCATTTCCTGATAAAGAAGGTTTCGTGAGAATGAATTCACGCTGAATACTGAACGGTATCCATGACTTACAGTCAATGATTGTAAGAACGATTGCACGAATTTCAATTTCGATAATCCGTCATACGTTACTCTCCAGTTTGGCATTGGTATGATGTCTCTGAAATTCTTTGTAAGTGAACGCGAAGGTTCTCTACCTGTATAGGCACTCAGGAACGAATACGTTACCGCATCCTGTTGCGTCTGGCCATAACCTTGTGCATAAGGTGCAGTGGTTGCTGTGCCGGCAGGATTCGGATTTTCCAGATCTAATATGCTGGAGAAAGACTGAATATTATTTACAAATTGATTGAAGTTCTTGTTAGAATAATCAGCAGCGTCGGTAACAAAATGTGTATTCCAGGTCAGATAAGATGTGGAGAATGTTCCTGTTTCAGTCGGACTTAGTGACTCATAGATTCCTTCTGTAGGATTGTATTTATAATACTCATTGTGATTCAAGGTAAAGTTTCTCGTCGCTGTTAATTCAATTTTGAAACTCTTGACAGGTTCAACAGTAGCCCGGAGATTTAAAGCCTGAACCTTTGTCGTAGTATAAAAGGAATTCAACGTAGTATCTATTGTCAGCCAGTTATATCGGATCGCATCAGGTCTGGGATCTTCCTGACTACCGAATAAGAATCCAACTCCGGGTGCATTTACTCCCTGACTATAGTTCCAGTCTTGTCCTATCCAATCTGGTTTTGGTTTGAAACCCGGTAATAAAATACCATTCGTTTCAGAGTAACTTCCGGTTGCTGTCTTGATCATCATCAAAGTCTTTACAACTCCTTTGACAATTGGTGCGAATATCGATTCCTTTTTCTCTGTACTGTCTTTAACAGTCTTCAACGAATCGCTTGGAAGTTTGATCTTTGGTTTAGGCGCAACCGGTTTTGGAGGTGCCGGTGAGTTGATCTTTTTAAGATAAGGAATTTTGTTATAAAGGGTAGCAAATGTAAGACTGGCATTATAAGTCCAGGTCTGAGAATTTGAAATGGTATTTCCCCAATCATCTGGTTTAAATTTCTGAGTCGCTGAATCAAGTACCAGATCTCTTCCTGTCCAAGTATACTCTGCACCATAACGTACACTTCCGGAAATGAAATCCGTTAAAGGTAATTTGTTGAAAGGAACGTTATATGTGGCATTCGAACTATGATGATAATCTTTCAATCGTCCAAGGTTTTTCAGACTCGTCCGGATGGAATCTCTTTCGTCATCTGTATCGATCTTTCCAATAGGTTCATCAATGATGGCTCTTGCATTGGCATTGAAATCCACTTTAAGTGATTTAGTCAGATCCCAGTTAAGCCCATAAGTACGCGTCATTAAAAATGTTTTAATGTACGTAGGTGTCAGAATAAAGAGCTGGCCGGAGTTATTTCTAAGTTGCGATTCAGAATAAGTTCTGTCAAGTTGTGCACGGAAGTTCAATGCATTCGGAAGCGAATTGATGTTTACATCCTTAATAAGTCGAAGCCAGTTTGAAGTAAGTGTTTTGGATTTTGTTTTTTCGAAAGGTGCAAATGGTTTTGAACTACTACTGTAATTGTATGCTACTGCACCTGAATAGGTTTGTAATAAATAATATTCGGTATTATAATTTCTCTGAAACTCTTCAGTATATGCATAGTTGAAATTGAAATTCTCAACATCATAAATTCGAGCCTTAGCATTTTGCTTACTCTTAACTTTTCTTACCTGAGTAAAGTTGTAACTTTTCTTTTGAGTGTATTCAGTTACCGTCTGGTTGATCTTTTCAACTGCTTCCGGATTTGGAGCAGCATCAATTGCCTGCGTCAACAATACGTCAGGATCTAATGGATTATATTGTGGCTTAACGATCTCTTCTGAATAACTGAAGAATGCAGGAATTTTTATCCCTGATTTTTCTGGAAGGAATTTTCCTAATTCAATATTCGTACTTAATTCGTACGATGATTTATCGAACTTATCTCTTTCACTTACTTTTGATTCCAATGCTCCCCAGCCTGCCGTACTATGGAAGCCTGCAATATTGAATGTTCCAAGATCAGCAAGCTTAGCACTCATTTTTGCTGTCGCTGCCCATCCGCCTTCTTCATTAAAATCTGAAAGTCGTAATTCATTTACCCAAACTTCACCACAGATCTTTTGTCCTGTCCCGTTCGGATCTTTTGGATTCCGTATACCAATCATGATCGAACGAACTGCAGCAAGATTTGGCGTTCCTTTTACTGTAATTGTTCTGTCACCATCAGTAATTGTAAACGGAGTAAGCAATGTGACTGTACTGTTAGTTGTCATTTCATTGTTACGTCTAAGCTTTGCTGTTATCAATTTCTCCAGATCGATCTCCAGATTATTTCCTTCCGGCCAGATCTCATTTGCATTCAATGTTCCTGTCGGAGAAATTATCAATGGCAGATCATATTCATAATAGTTTTCATTGAAGTCACTTCCTATACGCACGAAGACATGCATATCACCATTGCTCAATGCAGTGAAATTGTCATTCGATTCAGCGTGAATGAACATCTTCAATTTTTTGTATGCTCTGAAATCAAATTGTGTATTTCTATAAGCTCCTCTGGCATCACCATCTTCAAGTTCACATACTTTCAATGATAATGATTGTTCGTTAAGTGTTGCTAGTGCAGGAGCACTTAGATCGCGTTCCTGTTCAATTCCCGGAGGAAGAACGTAATTGATCGGCTTGCGGGCTCCGTTTTCTTCAATGCTTACTGAAGAAATGTCGAATGTAGTAGAACCCGGAGTTTCCGGTGTCGGACTATATTCACCCGGATTCAACAATGAAAAATTATAACGGCGCCATTCGCCACGTAAGAATTCAAGCTTTGCAAAACGACAGATGATCGGAGTTTCAAAATCCTTCATGAACATTCTTATGAATTCAACATTCGTAAGCTCTGGTGTGCCTATAGTTCTGTCAGGTGTCTTGATAGGAATTTTAAATTGATACCATGTGATAGAACCTGTAGTATTATTTGCTAAAGGAACATTGGCCGTTGTAATGGCGTCAGTTATATAATTCTGACCAATGACCATGTTTCCCGGTTTCAAAACTACTCTGTACTGAAAATAGTTTTCGCCAACGTTCATATTATTGTCACGGTTGATGTCTTCGATATCCGGATTGTTTGTTGCCTGGGAAACCAAGTTCCCATTTGGAACGGAATTCCCTTCCATACCATTCCATCGCTTGTAACGCTCCAATGGTGATGTATTAGAAGGCGAATAATCATCAGCAAGGAAATATTTGTAATTATCTGCTGAAGGGTCATCTGTAGCCTGTGCATATGCACCGGAACCTGGTGACCATGTACTTGCAATAGCTGCTATGTAGTCGTTAAAGTAGTTTGCTTCATTTGCATCACTCAAGCCGTCAAGACCAACATCTTGCTGTTCACGACTTGTTGGATTATTATCAAATGCATTTACGATTGACTGAATTGTCGGATAAACTCCCCATGGAGAATTTTCTGTAGTATAGTTGTTGGTTCCTGTTGCAGGTAAACCATTTTCGAAACTCTTGTGATTATCTTTTAATATGTCTTCTGAAAGTGAACCAATATTAAAATAAAGATCGCCACCAGTTCCATTGTTCAATGAACTATCAGCAAAAGGATCCATCATCCAAAATTGAATGAACTCAATATTGTTTGATTCAAAATCTACCGTTTCAATTTTTCTCATGATACCGCCCCAGCGTGTGTCTGGTTCATCAAGGGTGCCATCTACATTTATACCTTTCGATATAGATGTAGGGTTCACATCATAATTATAGGGTCCGCGTTCCGATGGATAATATGCAACGTTTAGACATGTGATTGATTGAGGTCCGTTCGGATTTGACTTGTTAGGAAAAATTTCTGACTGCGGTACTTCACGAACATAGTTGTTGCTCTGGTCATCTGTTGTAACATCGTTCGGAGTAGAGTTTTGTGTTCTCTGAAATAACGGATCAACATAGTACCATGCGATCTTAGCTCGGTTTTTTCCTGAAGTAACTGAATCAGCAGGCGTCGATAATGATCCTTCGGGAAACATGCTCGGTTCTATCTGTCCTTCCGGTACACTTGCCAGATACCAGAAACTTGGTGATTTCATGTCAAGCGGTGTGATTGCTCCTTCAAAATCATCGACGTAAGATGTACCGGCTTTTCCAATTGCTCCTGAGTGACCCGGAATCAATTGTGCAATCTCTCCACTGAACGTAAGTGTACTGACTTCTTTTGTACTGTAAAACGGAAGTTTGTCAAGTAGTTTTGTAAGGAAGCGGGATTCACGTCTGTAATTTCCGTCTAATCCCCACACTACGTTGGAAGCTGGCTCATCCCCGACGTTTACTTTTTGTGTAAGCGGTCGTTCATACATGTGCATGAATGTTCCACCAATTTGAAAATCTTTGTTGAATGTATATTCAAGTCGTGTTCCTAAAATTGTTTTTGTCTGTAAATTAAAAAGTGAATTACTTTCAAGTTTGATCTCAATCGGAGTATTCGATCTCAGATAACTTTCATTCAGGATCTTTACACGACCTAATGTATAATCAACTGTATAATCGGTGTTCTCAACAAGAACATTGGGCCCTGCCATTACTTTTACTGAACCTTGCGGAATGTTCACAGCATTCAACGGAATATCAGATCCTGAAGAAGACTGATATGTACCCTTCATTGTAAATTTATTTTTCTCTGGCTGTTGCTGAGCTGCAGTTTTTGTTGAATCATATAAGGCATCGTATGCATATCTGTTCGGAAGTGTTCCGTCAGTAACGCAAAAAGCTTCTCGCAGATAAGATCCGAATGGTTCCCGAACCGGGAAAATGATTCTTCCTGATTGTGTATTGATCGTAATGCCGGGAACGAAATCGAAAACACCATCAGGTTGTGGGTCACCGTTTGTATTAATATCGTCAAGATTAAATAATTTGATCAATGGAACGCCTCTTACGCTGTCGCAACCTGCTCCGATGTAATTAATATTCCCGCCGATCCTGTCATCCTGATAAAGGACATCTAAACGGAAATTTTCTGCTGCAATATTGAAACCTCCAAGGGAGTAAATGTTTTTCATCATCAGGTCCCATGTGTATACCTTCGGACTGAAATTCGTACTATGGATCAATTTTACAAAAAGGGCATCTGTTCCTGAAACGGTTCCATTCGTCTGACTAGTTAATTCACCGACATGGTAAGGTACACCGTTGATGGTATATTCGAATGCGACTGCAAGCACATCATTGGCTTTCAATTTTGAATTCAGGGAAATGTAGCCGAGGCTTGCATTCAAGGTGTATTCAGAAGCAGAAAGTAATCGTGCATTTCCAACTGTCTCATAGTTTTTCTTTACTAGGAAATTCTGTGCAGTCAAACCATTTAGTAAACCAACATTGGAAATGTCACGTAGCTGTGGAATGATTGGAAGGAGTTGCTGGTAAAGGTTGTTAGAGTTATCTGACGGAATAGGACTTGCACCCGTATTTCCGACTACATAAGATTGTGTGGGATCAGGATTAGATTCACCAAGATCAGCAAAGGCAAAGATATTTCTGTTCTGGTTGTTTGTAGAAATTGTCTGACGATTTGTGATCCATACTTCAATCCTTGTAATGTTAACTGCAGAACTAACACGATTAAGATCTCTTAGGTTGTTATCGTATGAATCTTTGAAGTATTGTGCAAGGAAAAAGTGACGCAATTCTTCATACTGATCAGCTTTGATCTCAAAAGTTGACGTCTGTGCTCCACCTTCAACTTTTATAGTTTTTGGCTCTGTTTTATTTTGTGAGAAAACTCCGGTAACCATAAGTTTTCCAAATTGTAATTGTGTCTTTAATCCGAAAAGTCCCTGTGAACCTTGGATCAACTGAGTTGGTAATGTCAGTGTGAGATTACCGGCTTCAATCTTTTTAATGATGTCGTCTTCGTAACCGGTGTATTCGATCTTCATTTTATTTTCGAAGTCGAATGTTGCTTCTGTATTATAGTTAGTTGTCAGTTTCATCTTATCACCGATATTGGCAATAACATTCATCTGAATTTTTTCTTTAAAGTCGAAAGTAGTAACAGTTCTTTGATCAAGAGGAATTGCAGGGTTCTCGCTCTTGTTGATATTGATACCAAAACTTAATTCGGCTGAACCCTGAGGACGAATATCAATTGTATTTCCACCGAAGATCCTGTCGAATACTACACTGTTAATGGTAATCTTTGGAGCGAAAGCTTTTTTATTCAGCTCGTCTTCTTCGCCTGCTCTTTGTTTCCAGTAATCTTTTGTGGTCTTTTTAAATTCTTTTTCTACAAATTCGTCAAAGGTTAAATAGGAAGGGTTACGATAAAAAAGTTCGCCCATGTTTTCATTGATGTTGTAGCGATTATTATCTACATCATATTGAACATCGGTTTTGATGTTCGAAGGATCTTTCATGTACATTGGATTCGAACTCCCATCATCGGAGTAAGAATCGGCAATTCGGTCGCGAAAGGGATATACCAGCGTATCGGAATCAGCTAGTGCTATAGTGGATGCAAGTTCGTAATCGTAGGTGGCAGGTTTACTTGTACCCCAGATCATGGTTAGTACAGACAAAGCGCTACCAATCCCGAAAATGACCTTCTTCAAACTTTTCAAGGCGTATTAATTTAATGAATATTGTGTTTCAGCGTAGAGGTTGGGCTCGATACTTCAATCAATTTTACAGAGGGCTAAAAATAGTTTTTTTTACCCATTAAACGATAAAAATTAAAGCGCTTTTAGTGCATTTCTGATCAAATCTTCAACATTTGAAGAAGGTGTTGTTTTGAGCAAAGAATCAAGCGTTTTTTCGACATTGTTTTTGACGAAACCTAGTGTTACCAAAGCTGCCATTGCTTCGTTTTTTACCTTTAAATTGCTTAATGTGGAAGGAATAATTCCTTCTTTCATCAGCTTACTTTTCAGTTCAAGTATTACGCGTAAAGCCGTCTTTTCGCCAATCCCTTTAATGCTTTTCAGCCTGGAAGAATTGTCACTCAAAATACACTGCTCAATTTCCTGAACATTCATGCTCGACAACATCATCCGCGCTGTGTTACATCCGATACCGGACACCGTAATCAACAAGCGGAAAAGTCGTCTTTCTTCTTCGTCAAAGAAGCCGTATAACGTATGTGCATCCTCAGTTATTTGAAGGTGGGTTAACAATCGAACATTCTCATTGTCACTGAGTTTCGAATATGTATTGAGTGAAATGTTAACGAAATATCCGACACCGGCACATTGTACAACAATGAAAGCCGGGTTCTTTTCAATCATTTTTCCTTCTAAGGAGGTGATCATTTAGTGGGGGAATTTTTTCCGAAAGTACGGAATTGGCGGGACAAGGTGAAAAGGTCTTTGGGATGAAAAGGTTTAAAGAGGTTGTGGAGTTTAAAGGGTAATGATCAATGCTTTTGGATTTTATTTTCATTTATTTTCCTTTGGTAAACTATCTCGTCAATTATGTGCGACCCCTCCGGGGTCGTGGGTGTTTGGTGCATGTCATTTCTACAAATATGCGACCCTTTCAGGGTCGGTGGCCTGGAAGATTTTCGACCATTGTGTTGGGGTTCGGTCTGTGTCATTTCTACAACTATGCGACCCTTTCAGGGTCGGCAGCCTGGAAGATTTTCGACCATTGTGTTGGGGTGAAGTTTGCATTCCATAGTGTTAGTGTAACCTGCAGTCTAATTTTTTTTGTGTTGGTGAAGGTTGCACTCCATGGAGTTAGTTTTGTCTGCAGTCAAATATTTTTGTGTTGGGGTGTAGTCTGCAGACTACACCCCAA
>JAYUWA010000545.1:0-10100 GCA_043753795.1 Bacteroidota bacterium
GCCGACTTCAAACCGCCTGATTAACAAGAGGTGCGGGGTAAACTGCTGCAATGTGGGTTAAGGGAATTTTCTTCGCAAAAAATTCACACATATCTGCCCAAAACCAACGGTCCCTGAGCGAAGTCGAAGGGCGAACAACGGGTTTATTAGTCAAAACTGAGGCCACTCTGCTTTTGCATTATTTACGCAAAATTTCATTTATTGCGCGTTTCGTGCAAAATGTATATGTGCCAATATTAGTTGTTTTTGGAGCTTTGAAATTAGGGACCAGATTGGTTGATTCCAAGGATAGAATTAGTAATGAATTTTTTGGTTGGAAATTTTACTTCAATTTTAATTGCCATTCTTTACACCATCATTCTAACCAAAGCTTTCAATCACTTATGAAAATCTTTTGTGTTCAATTTCTGTAACTTCCAGTGCATGGACTTGCTACCGATCACTCGTCTGCTTCGAAAACGCCAGCGGATTCGCATTGAGTTCATCATATTCTTCGCGCTTAGCAAGTACATCGATAGCAGTATAAATAGCTTCGCGGAATGATTCTTCATTGGCCTCGCCTTTGCCTGCAATGTCGTAAGCGGTTCCGTGATCCGGAGATGTACGTACGACCGGTAATCCTGCAGTGAAATTCACACCACTTGAAAAATTTAATGCTTTGAAAGGAACTAATCCCTGGTCGTGATACATTGCAAGTACAGCATCGAATTTACGGTGAGTGCCTGAACCGAAAAATCCATCTGCTGAATAAGGCCCGAACACATATAATTTGTCATCAAAACATTTTTTTACTGCAGGGATAATTATTTCTGTTTCTTCTTTACCAATAAGTCCGGCATCACCTGCATGTGGATTCAATCCGAGTACAGCGATCTTTGGTTTACGAATTCCAAAATCACGCTTCAGTGATTCATTCATCAGGCGAATCTTTTTTGTGATTTTTTCTATGGATAAAGTTGCAGCAACATCTTTCACAGGGATATGTCCGGAGACAACTGCGACTTTTAAATTCTCGCTGACTAAAAACATCAGGTAATCCGGAGCGCTGAATTCTTCTGCTAAATATTCTGTATGTCCGTTGAAACGGAATTGGTCTGATTGAATATTACTTTTGTTGATGGGAGCAGTTACAAGGACATCAATTTTATTTGCTTTAAGATCAGCGATTGCATGTTGTAAAGAAAGCAATGCATATTTCCCGCCGTCTGAGTTCACTTGTCCGAATTCAACCTGCACATCTTCTTCCCAGCAATTGATCACATTTGTCTTTCTGAGGATGATTTCATCAGAACTTTTTACGGTGAGGTATTGAAAATCGGTATAGTTCAGCAGTTTTCTGTGCAGGGAGACCATCTTATTACTGGCATAGATAACGGGAGTACAAACCTGATGCATCCTGCTATCCAGGAAGGTTTTCAGAATGACTTCGAGTCCGACGCCATTGATATCTCCGCAGGTGATTCCAACCTTAATTCTGCCTTCTTGCTCCGTATGACTCATAACTTGATGTGATATTAGGGTGCAAACATACCCTTTCGGGGGGACAAATTCAATTGAAATATTGTGGTAGTGTTTTGTGCAGGAATGTAAAAAAAGGCTGAAAAGGATCTTTTTTAACACAAGAACACTTAGTTCACAAAAGAGCACGGAATTGGCTTTTTACTAAATTCCGTGCTCTTTTGTGAACTAAGTGTCCGTGTGTTTAATTTTTTTAATTACGAATCAACTTCCTCACTTCCACCTTCTCGCCGATTTGAATCGATACAAAATACGACCCTCCGGAAAGACCCGAAACATCTATGATACTTTTTGAAGTACCTGTTTTCTGCGACAAAACTTTTTTACCTAAAAGATCATAAATGAGAACAGAAGAAATTTTCTCTGAACCATTTTTTAATTCTACAACAAGATCTGTCGTTGCCGGATTCGGGTACATTTCGAATGATCGTTCGATCTCATTCACTGCTGTATTGATATTGAAAGTATTTGGTAGCGGATTGGGATCAGATGGAGTACAGCCTAATTGTGAATACAAAAAGTTGCTGACGAACCGGACTGTTGTATCCATGTAAGATGTATTTGAATAATAAGGAACATGATCAGCTCCAAAATAAGTATACATCTGATTTGTCATTCCGATTGAATCGGCATAGGCAGAAAGGGAGTAGCTGCCGTCGACTGACATGATAGGGAAAATACCAAGATAAAGAATGATATCGGTTGCATAGGGAACTGTACCATCATTTGTTCCATGCATATTACAGAGTGGAACATCCATCGGTTTGATATATGTTTTATCACCTAATGCTCCACAAAGATTTACTACAGCGCTGACTTCAGAACTGTAACCAGGATTACCACTTTCGCCTTCCATTCCACCTAAAACCATAGTGTCAACTTCAGCGGGAATCTCGCTGACTTCATCTAAGTATGCAAGATGTAACGATGTGAATCCACCTGCAGAACTACCGCCCGCTACAATAAAATCCGGATCGATCTTATAGGTATTTGCTGTTGCTGCATCTTGTCTGAAAAATCTGACAGCTGCTTTCATATCATGAACTGCACGCCAAACTGCCTGAGTTACTCCTGCTACCGATGGCGGAAAAGCCACGCCCAATCTATACTCAATAGATGCGCATACATAACCTCTTCTTGCAAACGATCTGCATAATTCAACGATGTCGGCATCTGTGCGTGTACCGGCAACGAAACTTCCTCCATGAGCCCAGATGATCAAAGGACGAATGGCGGCAGTGTCTGAATCCGGCTCGTATATATCCATCTTCAAAATTGTAGTGCCGCCGCCTTGTCCTACGCTTGATCCATAAGTTACATTAGGCGTTTCATTTACTGCAGTAAAGACTTCCTGATCAAATCTGACAGAGCCGCAGTACGATTGGCCATTAACTCCGGCAGCCAGGTTAAACAGGAAGAGAATTAAGAATAGTATAGATTTTTGCATTGGTTATTATTTATTTACACAACATAGTGAAATTAATTTGAAAAAAAAGGCCGGTATAAAACCGGCCTTTCCTTATTACGATAATGATTATCTGATATTGATCTTTTTGATCACTTCTCCTTTTTCAAAAGATAGTTTTACGAAGTATAATCCGGCAGACAATCCTGCTGTTTCAAATTCATAAATTCTCCTTTCGTCTGTTTTAACATTTATAATTTCTCTACCTGAAATATCCACAAGGCGAATAAATGAGATCGGTTCTGTTGAGTTGTCAATAGAGACTTTAAATCTATCAGATGCAGGATTCGGGTAAACGTTTACACTTCTGTCTAATTGCTCCAATTGACTAATTCCAACAGAAAGACCAAATGCACGGTACATTCTTGGACAAGCATAACCTTGAATTGTATCTATATAAGCCATCCCTTGAGTTACACTCATATCAGGATTTGACAAAAGACTGCTTGCATTATTTACACAAGTAGTATCCCACCATTCCCATGGACCCGCTTGTCCAGGTAATGGACCCGGAGGATCGATCATTGGAAGTGGACAAAGTCCTTCGATACCGTCGTTCATTGTATTTGCCTGAACAGAATAAGGATCAGTATACGTGATACCATTAAAGCTCATATTATTTCCAAGATAGTTTGCACGACGTACTATATCGTAACTTCCGCTAACATTCACTACAAACTGTTGTGTAGTAGGAACGATAACCGGGCCGTAAGCATAAGGTGCGAATGGATCATTGGGTACATGGAAACAAACCATCGGTGCCGCTCCTGCTTGTAACCATGACGAATCACCAATTGCTCCGCCCATGTTAATTACAAAATTCACTTCACTGCTATAGCCGGGGTTGTTAAGCATTGGCTGATTTAAGCCAACACCACCGATACCATCCCAGTCACCTGAAAGGGTTGTATCAACATAAGGATTTCCTGTAGTAAGGTTAATAAATTTTGGAAGAGTTATATCTGCATAATCATCAACTGTAGCTGTAGCAAGAGCTACATATCCACCCGAACCTTGTCCACATAATGCAATTTTAGTATCATCGATACCATAAGGATTACCAGACATTGCAACTGATTTGCGGAAAAAACGGATTGAAGATTTTGCATCTTGCATAGAACGGTAAACAGCATTCAATAGTGTACCTGTACGAGTATCCTGATCACCAACCGGATTCCATCCTAAACGGTAATTGATGCTTGCAACGACATAGCCTTTCTTAGCAAAACGTTTACACATTTCAACCGAAGCGCTGTCACTTTTATCACCTGTACATTGTCCGTTTAAAGGAGTTGGCAAAAAACTTCCTGTGTGAATATAGATGATAAGCGGACGAGTAGTTGCAGTATCTCCATCAGGCTGATAAATATCCATCTTTAATGTATCAAGGGCCGGACCGCCTGAAATAACTGTAACATTGTAACCGTATACTACATCGGCTGTTACGTTGGTTGTAGAAAATACTTCCTCCAGGTATCTCACCTGAGCATTTACATTACTGCTGAATGCAAATGTTGCCAGGAGAATGATCGTTAGTAATTTTTGTTTCATAGTTGTTTTATTTTGGTTAAAGATTAGTGCAATTTACGGAATCATTGACTATTAATGTACCAATTCCCGAAATTATTTTGTCAATGCTACCAAAACCGAAAAGTATGCCAGACGTCCGACCAATGGTCCGCCATACACCTGATAAACCTTATTATTCAGCAAATTCGAAGCACCTAACTTCAAAGTTAATTTTTGTTTTTCTATCAGATAATTAACCTGGGCATCCACTATATCATAACTTTCAACAAAACCGGTAAATTGAGGTGAACCTTCGTATTGATGTCCTTCGATCCATTTATAATTAAGGTTAAAACCGATGCCATTAATTTTTTTATTAAAAACATGAACTTCAATATCACGTCCATTAAATCCAAGATTGTATTTATTGACCGGAGTATTAAATGCAGGAATAAGAGGATCTGTTGAACCTTGTCTATCAAGATAATTATATGTGTAATTTCCTGTTACTGCAAAATATTTCCAGAAATAATAATTTAATCCAATAGAAAAACCTTGTGTCATAACTTCATTAACAGCATTGGTAGCGACTCTGTAAACCTGAACAGAATTTACCCGATTGGTAAATGTTGGATCAAATCCAACTCTTGCACCTATCTTATATCCAATAAAATCTCTGTAAAGAGAAATATAATAATTGACATCCATAAATAAATTTTTAAAAAGAGTCGCTCGATAACCGACTTCTGCTGTTCTTACTTTTTCAGGCTGTACGGGATCCATGCTGAAGTATGACAATAAAGATTTGTTGAGCGTTGGCGAATTAAAATATTCAAGCAATGAAGGAATTGTTACCAGCGAATCAACACCTTCAATATTTCCCAATAATATTGCCCGACCAACATTGTAATATAAATACTGATCAGATAAAGTTGGATTGCGAATTGCTGATGAAAACGATATTCTGAAAACATGATTTTGTTTTACTGTATACACAGCAGATAACGCAGGAGAAAATAACGCTTCAAAATTATCATTCTTGTCGATACGTCCGGTTACATTGATCTTCAATTTCTTTTCGAAAAATAATTTTTCAAATCCAATGTACCCGCCAACTTCTTTGTTTCTTATCGCTTCGTCGGTTGTATCACTGAAAATAGTTCCGTCTGAGTTCGGCGCATACAGCCTGTAGTTAGCGCCAACAATGATATCTGAAAATTTCGGCGTGAACTTATATTCTCCTTGTACATGATAAAGCGCCGATTTATCATAAAAACCTGACCCGCCTTCCTTGTATGTTTTTCTGGATGTCACTGCATTAAATAATGAATCAAACCTGGCGGTTCCTGGAACAAACATCTGATGATTCTCCGCTCCTATATATTCGAAATTAGCATAATTGTTTGCACCCTGATGCCAACCATTTACAACATCGGAATAAATTGCCATAACATCATTTGCTCTTGCAGTATCGTATGGAAACCCAACTATTGGAAAATTAGGGAGTGCATATGCACTATCCGGAATATGATTTACTATCCAATAATTTCTATAATCGCGACTCCATTGTGCATCATCTTTAGCAGCATTCTGCATAAGCAAAGCTGTAAATACAGCATCATAAGAATCACCTGCATCTTCATTCGTAGCATATGCTCTGATAAAAAACTTATCATTCTTTCTGTATTCAAGTCTGTTCTGAAAAAATAAAATATTCTTCAAACTATATCTGTTGTCGCCCTGATAAACAGTTGTACCTGTTCCAAAATTTGAAGCAAGAATTATTTCCGCCTGACTTTTCAGACGATAATGAAATGCTGCGCCGGCTTTTAGGTTTTGTGAATTGTAATCAACCAGATCCTTTTCCATGTAGCCATTACGATACCATCTTTTCAATCCGGGATAATAGGCTTGCTGCGAAATTGACATTGCATTGTTTGCACCTGTTATGTCTTCATCGCCATAACGATTTACTGCATCGTAACCACCGGGATTATCCACTCCATCGTTTGAACCGGTAGAAGGACTAAGATTTCCTGCTTCCCAGTCATTCGCTTTCATGTAAAAGAAATTCAGTTTATAACCTAGTCTTTCAAAACCTTCTTTATTCTTAATCACCTGCGACCAACGTACTGCAGTTTCTACCAGATTGCGTTCACCCACTTTCACAGAAACTTCGAGTCCTGGTCTAATGAATGGATTCCGGGATGTCATTGCAATTACTCCATTAAAAGCATTCGGTCCATAATAAGCTGAACTGGCTCCTGCTATCAGATCCACTTTCAACACGTCCAACTCGCTTGATCCTAAAAAATTTCCAAGTGAGAAATTTAATCCCGGTGATTGGTTATCTACTCCATCGATCAACTGCAAGGAACGTACAGGTGAAGTGCTGTTAAATCCACGTGTATTTATGACTGTAAATCCAAGCGATGCACTTGTTAAGTCAACGCCTTTCAAAGTACCAAGCGCTTCATAAAAAGAATTCTGCGCGCTCTGTTTGATAGCGATCATGTCGATGCTTTCAACTGTAAGCGGAGCTTCTTTTTGTTTTTCTGAAACACGACTTCCTGTGATCGTTACATCCTTCAGTTCAACTTTCTTTGAAGAAACTTTAACGTTGAACTCTTTTGTAAAATCCGTTACAACCAATTCTTGCGTAGCAAAACCAATCGAAGTAATCACAATTGTGATAGGTGGCGATTGATTTGTAACATCCAATTCAAAGCGACCATCAACATCTGTGCTAGCACCTATGTTTGTTCCCTTAATAGAAACGGATGCACCAATGATGCTTTCACCATTTGAATCGTCTTTGATGACACCTCTTAACTTTTGCGCTTGTGTTGTAAATGAAAAAATCAACAAACTCAGTACTAATATGATATTCCGCATCTTTTACAGGATCTTTTGTATCAAACCTAAGTTATTAGGCGGGATTTAACAAGTAGTCTGATAAAAATCTTTAAACATTTCGGAGTATCAAGAAACTATTTTCTTAGATAATAAAAATAGGTTTAAATTATTTAAGGGGTTTTAGGTAATTAAATACACCTTAAACCCCTTAAAATTTAAACCATAATTATTATTTACTTATTACCAACGCTCCCGTCTTTCGTAAGCTATTATTCGTATAAGTATAAAAATAAACTCCCGGTACCAACTCTGTAGTTTCAACCCGGATCAAATGCTCGCCGCCATCAACTTTTCCATCGACTACTGTTTTTAAGAGTTTGCCTGTAACGTCATAAATTTTAATCGATACTGATTGATGGTCATTTGTCATAAATGCAAACACAGCATAATCATCGGCAGGATTCGGATAGACATAAAGAGGCGAATTATTTCCTTTGACAGTTTCTGTATTGGTTCCCGGTTCGAGAACAATCACTGAATCACATTTAACACATGCATTGGAATCAGTAATGCAGACAAAATAAGTTCCTGCAGTCAATCCGGAAATTGTTGGTGTAGTAAAATTTACGAGAGTCCAAGAATAAGTATATGGCGGAAATCCTCCGCTTACACTTGCATGAGCTGAACCATCAGCACATGAAATACAACTTGCATTGGTATGAGATGTCATAAGAGTCAATGAATCGTCTTGAGTAAAAGTAAATTGTTGGTTTTCCATACAACCTATTGCATCATATATTTGCACTGTACAAATTCCTGCGCATGCATTTGTGATCGATGCATCAGTAGAACCATTGCACCACAAATATGTATATGGTGCTGAGCCACCGGATACATTTAACTCTGCGAATCCATTGCATTCAGAATAACAGGTTTGCAAAACTGATGTTGATGTAATCTGCAATGGATCCGGCGATTGAACACTTGCAGATGCTATTGCAGTACACCCTCGCGAATCAGTCATTAATACACTATAGGTTCCCGGTGATAAATTAATTGCTGAATCTGTTACCTGTGCGCTCGGTGTCCACAAATATGTATAAGGCATTGTGCCACCTCCTACATGTGCAACTATTCTTCCATCATTGACACCGAAACAACTCGCATCATACGGAATCATTAATGCACCCAATGGCGAAGGCTCCGGCAAGATCACACCAATGCTATCCTGACAACCGATTGCATCTGTTACCACAATGGAATAAATTCCACCGAGGATCTGTGTTGCAGATGCTGAGTTCGAAACATCAGGTAGCCATGAATAGATCAATGATCCCGTACCACCTGTTGTCGATAAAGTGATGGAGCCATCGTCAGTCGAATTACATGAAGTCTCTGTCATCGACGCAACACTCACTTCTGGCAACGATGTTGTATTTACAGTTACACCGATCGACCTTGAACATGAATTTGCGTCCATTACCATTACCGAATAAATTCCAGGCATCAGATCAAATGCTGAATCAGCAGTTGAAACAAATGGATTCCATGAATATGAGTAAGGAGCAGTTCCACCTGCAGCATTGATTCTGATAAGTCCATTTCCATTTCCACATGTTGAATGCACAACTGAAGAAGTTGCAGATACGCGTGAAGGTTGTAAAACTGAGATCGACTTAGATGATGTACAATTCTGTGCGTCCGTGATCCTGACAGTATAATTTCCTGCAATTATATTATTGGCGATAGAATCTGTTCTTCCTATTGGCGACCACAAATATGAAAACGGCCTTGTACCTCCGGTTACACTTGCTGTAGCACGGCCATTATTCCCGCCGAAACACGAGAGACTATCCTGTGTTGCTAATACGATCAGTTGATCCGGTTGCTCTATGGTTATCTGTTGAATTGTGGTACATCCATTGTCATCATTAATCTCCACTGAATAAACTCCGGCCGGCAAATTAGATGCTGAAGAATCGTTTCCACCAATCGGCGACCAAGCAAAAGTCATCGGTTGTTTTGCTCCGGTTACTCTTACTGTCGCTGCACCATTTGTTCCACCAAAGCAACTGACATTCGATAAATCTGAAACATTTACAGTCATGCCACTTGCACTATTCACGACAACAGAAGGCTCAACTGTACAACCACGCTGATCAGTTACCCGCACAGTATAATTTCCTGCAATGATATTATTGATTGACGATGTAGTCTGACCATTCGGTTGCCATAAATAAGTAAACGTACCCGTTCCACCTGAAGCCAGTACTTGCGCACTTCCTGTTGCTGAAGTACAGATCGATGCTGTTGATGTCAAACTCGCTGTTAACAAAGTTGGATTTGTCAACGTAACGCTTCTATTTACACTACAACCCAAACTATCACTCACAGCAACATTATAAGTTCCTGGAGATAATCCTATAATTCTGCTTGTTGTTTGTGATCCTGTATTCCATAAGTATGTCAGACTTCCTGTTCCACCTGATGCAGCTACTGATGCTGTTCCATCGGTACCATTGTTGCAATTCACAACTGTTGAAGAAATAGTTGCATTGATAACAGGTGCTTGTGAAATAACAAAGGGTTCTGTCAATGTACAATTATTTGCATCCGTTACTCTGACAGAATAATTTCCTGCAGATAAATTATTGATCTGTGCTCCTGTTGATCCGCCCGGTAACCAGGTAACCTGATGTACACCTGTCCCACCACTTGCACTTGCAAATGCTGAACCTGTGTTCGCACCAAA
>JAYUWA010000546.1:0-3338 GCA_043753795.1 Bacteroidota bacterium
TTACTAGAATTCGAAAGACAAAAAAGTTGTCCGGTAAATATCAAACGGAACTGAACTATAAAAGGGTATTATGAGACACAACTTAATGACATTGCCCTACGGGGCTAATGCATCGTTGGTGTTTCCTGCTACCAACAGGTCGAACCTACAAGGCTATATACTTTTAAGACATTTGTTCGATTCAAACATTACTTACTTAAAAGGAGAATCCGGCTCCTTTGCCATATGGTTATAAACCATTTTATCCATGAAAGCGGGGAAAAATTTATTCAGCCAAACGGTAAGTTTTCCATTTCCGGTGAGGATGAGATCACGTTTGCGATTGACTACAGCGTTATAAATATGTGAAGCGACTTCATCAGAAGACATCATGGAACTTTCATCGCGTGGAGATTCACCTTGCTGAGTGCCATCTTTTGCAAGAGCCGACTGCCGGATATTTGATGCAGTAAATCCGGGACAAGCGACAAGTACATGCAGATCCTTTTTCAAGTTTTCAGTACGAATAGTTTCTAAAAATCCTTCAAGCGCAAATTTTGAAGCAGAGTATCCTGTTCTTCCGGGTAAACCTTTTTTTCCGGCAATGGATGAAATCCCTACAATACTTCCTTTTGTTTTGAGTAAGTATGGGAATGCAGCTTTAGTACAATACACAGCACCCCAGAAATTCACATCCATTACTTTCCTGATAACATCAACATCCAACTCGCTAAATAAAGCTCGCATAGAGATTCCTGCATTGTTAATCAGCACATCGATTCTGCCATACATTCTGATCGTTTCATCGACAAGTGATTTACACTGCGATTCATTGCTGACATCACAAGCAACAGCATGAACTTTACCACCTGATTTTTCCAGAGTAGTTTTCAACTCATTTAACTTCTCCAACTGACGGGCAGCAATAACAACCACAGAACCTTCAGCAGAAAATTTTTTCGCCAACGACTCGCCTATTCCGCCGGATGCTCCGGTTATTATAATGATTTTGTTTTTCAATTCTAAACAAATATTTTCCCCGGATTCAAAATCCCATTCGGATCAAACAAGTTTTTGATTCCTTTCATGAGATCTATCTGGGTTTTGTTGAATGCAATATCCATGTATCCTTTCTGAACGTATCCGATTCCATGCTCGCCGGAAATTGTTCCGCCTAATGAAACGCAAAGTTCAAAGATCTCTCTTATTCCCAGCGGTACTTTTGTATTCCAGTCTTCGTCGGATATTTCTTCCTTGATAATATTCACATGCAGATTTCCATCGCCGGCATGTCCATAGCAGACACTTCTGAATCCATACTTCGCTCCTATTGCTTTAACACCTTTTAGCAAAATCGGAAGTTCTGCACGCGGAACAACAGTATCTTCTTCCTTGTAGATAGAATGCGACTTCACAGCTTCCCCGGCAGAGCGACGTGCGCGCCACAGATCTGCTTTTTGTTGTGCAGTATCAGCGAAAAGTACCTCATCGCATTCATACTGATAAAGTATTTCGGAGATCCGTTCGCATTCTTTGAAAAGAACATCACGATCAGTTCCATCAACTTCAATCAACAGATGCGCATTGATCTCATCTTTGAGTGGAATTTTTACATCAACATATTTCATTACATAGAGCAAGCAATCTCTTTCCATGAATTCCAGAGCTGACGGAGTTAATCCCGCTCTGAAAATAGCAGATACTGCCTCACACGCTTTTTCGCTGCTGAAAAAAGGTACCAGCATTAGTAAATTTTCAGTTGGCAATGGAAGTAATTTGAAAACGATCTTTGTAATAATTCCAAGGGTCCCTTCACTTCCTACTAAGAGTTGTGTTAAATTATATCCTGTCGAATTTTTTAAAACATTTGCACCTGTCCAGATAATTTCTCCTGTCGGCAACACAACTTCACAATTCAATACATAATCTTTTGTGACACCATATTTTACTGCCTTCGGTCCACCGGCACTTTCAGCAAGATTTCCTCCGAGGAAACAAGAACCTCTGCTTGCAGGATCAGGCGGATAGAACAATCCTTTTTCCATCACAGCATTTTGAAAAACCTGATTGATGACACCCGGTTCTACCAATGCCTGTAAGTTTCTTTCATCGATCTTAATGATCTTATTGAAACGATCCATTGCAATCACCAATCCACCGAATACCGGTAGTGCTCCACCACTCAAACCTGTTCCTGCTCCACGCGGAGTAACAGGAACACAAGCTTCATTGCAGATTCTCAGCAACAGTGAAATTTCTTCAGGATTAGAAGGGCGGACAACTACCTCCGGATAGAATCGAAGGTCTTCAGTATAGTCCCTTGAATTTTGTTCAAGTACTTCTTTGTTTGTATAAACGAATTCATCACCAACGATTGCTTTGAACTCATTCAGCAATTGTTCACTTATTTTTTGGAATTCCACTCTTATAGGGTTTATTGATTGCAGGCTTTTTTTTCATGTCAGCCTCGTTGTTGATATTATACTTTAATAAATTGATAGTACCTGTCGCATCTCCTGCATCATCACCAAGAAAATAAATGTTGTCCTTATCAACTTCTACGTCTACGAAATGAGAGATTCCATACACCGTTGAATCTGAGAATGTCCATTTGAATTGCGGAAGTGTGTCAATTTCTGCAATGAAAGGTATCAATGTACTTTCAGGATGCGTAATTTTTTTTCCAAAAACAACTACTCTGTTTCCAAAACGATGTGTTGCATCGAAAGAAACATCGGTAGGAGTTTTCATAAATAGTTTTTCATTACCTGCTTTATTATACTTCAGCAAAACTCCGGAAACAGTTGCAGTATTGTATTCTGTTTTTTTACCGGTAACATAAGCAAACTCATCTTCGATCCTGATTGAAGTTGCTTCGCAATCAGCAGAGACACCATTGTATAGTGACTCTTTTAAAAGTACTCCCTGCGGACTGAATTTCAATAAAGGCAGATCAGATCGGTCGTTCGTATGATTCACAAAACCGGAAACGTAAACATTCAATGAATCATCGAGACGGATAATATTTGCGGCATCTCTTTCATTGAAAATACCATCGTACACCTGAGTCCACTGATTGTTTCCCGCAGAGTCATATTTCAATACAACGATATCGCTACTTCTTTGAGAGTTATTAGTGTTTCCGCAAACATATACGTTACATGAATCGTCAACAACAATTGATGTTGCTACGTCAAGACTGGGAGTGACATATTTTTTAGTCCACGCCAAAGTTCCATCTTCATAAAATCGCATAATGAGAAGATCTAATCCGCTTTCCGTTGAAGTTGTATATCCGGCAACATATGCATTTCCTAATTTATCAGTTGCAATACAATTTGCTTCATCAAATAAATTAT
>JAYUWA010000547.1:0-3338 GCA_043753795.1 Bacteroidota bacterium
AGTTGGAGGAATGTATCCAAATGGTTGCTTCATTGAGGATTATTCTTACGCAGCAGGAACAGGAGATCTGGACGAACGCAACGGTCGCTATTGTATCACACCCGATTATCCGGCCGGAATTTACGCATACTTCGTAACGATCGATGCCAATCTTGATCCGCAATTTCCGTATACATTTTTTGGTACATACTATGGCGTCGTTCAAGCTGGAAATACCGGGCCCGGAAGTGGGCACGTAACAATTACAGAACCTACAACAATTTATACCGGCACAACAGATATAAAGGATGTCGATGATGAAATAAAATTTACATTGTCAGAAAATCCCGTTAAGGATTTTGCATATATTTATTTTGATCCGAAAAGCGTGAACAATGTCACGGCTGAAATTTATGATATAAGGGGGCAAATTTTGTTTTCTCAATCGAATATGCAGCCAAGCATCAGCTATACGTTCGACTTTACGGGCTATTCAACAGGAACTTATTTTCTGTATCTTACAACCGCAAATAAAAGGGTTGTCCAAAAGATCATAAAAGTTAACTGATGAGAATACTATTTTTCATTCTTCTGAATTTCATTGGATCTGTTTCTAATGCAAATCCGGAAAATGGGAATGAACTGCAGATCAATTTCCGGCATTTTATCGGCAATGATACGTTGGTTTTTAAGTCAAAGGAGTATGTAAATGAATTAGGTCAGAAATATACTGTTACTAAATTCAAATACTATATCAGCAATATTCAATTGACAAGTGATTCAGGAAAAGTATTTTCTTCAGATGAATATTTTTTGATCAACGAAGATGATGTTCAATCGAAAGGAATGTCTATAAGAGATATTCCACCGGGAAATTACAAAACCATTTCATTTACTCTTGGAGTCGACAGCCTCCGAAATTGCAGTGGTCTTCAAGAAGGTGCTCTTGATCCGATCAAAGGTATGTTTTGGGCATGGAATACCGGATACATTTTTTTAAAGTTGGAAGGTACGTCAGAAGCTTCAACTGCGCAGAGTGGAATTTTTGAATATCACATCGGTGGATTTAAAAAACCTGCCAATGCTATCAGGAGAATTTCGTTGGAGATAGCATCTCTGACTTTTTCTGATGAAATCCCTGATTCAAAAAGAATTTTTATAAAAGCAGATATTTCGCAGATACTGAAACAACCTGTGTCGATAGACTTTTCCAGTATGCCTGTAGTAAGCGATATGACCAATGCAGAATTGGTTGCCAATAATTATTCTGATATGTTCAGTGTGATAAAGGAGAAGTGAAGATGAAATTATCGAATTTGAAGATAGTATTTCTCGCAGTTTTTTCTGTTATTATTCTGAGTGCTTTTGTAACTGAAAATCCATATTATTCCATTACTCAGAAGGATGTCGAAATCATTATTCCGCAAGGTTTTCCTAAACCTGTTTATGATTTCAGGAAAAATAAAATGTCGGCAGAAGCATTTACCCTGGGAAGAAAATTATTTTATGATCCTCTTCTGTCAGCAGATAATTTTACCTCATGCGGTACATGTCATCTTCGATTTGCAGCCTTTGCGCATGTTGATCATGCGTTGAGTCATGGCATTTCAAACAGGATCGGCAAACGTAATGTTCCGGCTCTGCAGAATCTCATCTGGAAAAATGAATTCATGGCTGATGGTGGCATCAATCATCTCGATCTGCAGCCGATTGCTCCGCTTACAAGCGAAGCTGAAATGGGAGAAACGCTGGAGAATGTTATTCTGAAACTTCAAAATGATTCAGTTTATCCAAGACTATTCAAAACAGCATTTGGAGATTCGGTAGTTAATACGAAGAATATGATGAAAGCATTATCGCAATTCGTTTGTCTGATGATTTCATCTGATTCGAAGTATGATAAATTCATTGCAGGAAAAGCAGAGTTTACAGTGAATGAGAAGAACGGATTGAATTTGTTCAGGGCAAAATGCAGCAGTTGTCATAAGGAGCCTTTGTTTACAGATAATTCTTATCGCAACAACGGACTGGCACCTGATCCAAAGCTGAATGACATTGGAAGAAAACTGATCACAGGAAAAGAGTCTGATCTCTATAAGTTCCGTGTTCCGACCTTAAGAAATATTGAAGTGACTTATCCTTATATGCATGATGGCAGGTTCAATACGATGGAAGAAGTTTTAAAGTATTACGCAGAAGGAAAATTTCATGCATCAGGCTTCGATAAAGAGTTGAACAAAACAACAGGACTTACAGAAACAGAGAAAATCGATCTGATTATTTTTTTGCGGACATTGACAGATAAGACGTTTTTGTATGATAGAAGGTTTGCGAATCCTTTGTAAGAGAAAACACAAGAATACAAGTTCACAATAAGAACACGGAATTCTAGGCATAAATAAATTCCGTGCTCTCATCGTGAACTTGTGTTCTCAGTGTTTTAATTACTTTTACATTCCTATGCAATTTTTCAAATGAAATTAATCACCTGGAACTGCCAAGGAGCATTCAGAAAAAAAGCCGCAGCTATCTTGCTTCACAAGCCGGATATACTGGTAGTGCAGGAGTGTGAGCATCCGGAAAAATTAATTTTCGGTTCGGAAATTCGTAAGCCGAATGATGTGTTATGGTTTGGTGATAATAAGCATAAAGGACTTAGTGTATTTTCTTATGGTGATCATAGATTTCAGCTTATTGAAAAGCATAATCAAGATCTAAAAATTGTGTTGCCTATCCTTGTTACAGGCGGAAAAATTGACTTTACACTTTTTGCGATCTGGGCGAACAACCGCAATGATCCCGATGGACAATATGTCGAGCAGATCTGGAAAGCGATTCATCATTATGATGAGTACTTATCAGGGCTTTCAATTTTGACAGGAGATTTTAATAGTAATACGATCTGGGATAAACCGAGAAGAATTGGAAATCATACAGCAGTAGTAAAAAAATTATTTGAAAAAAACATTCACAGCATTTACCATAAACATTTCAATCAGGAACAAGGAAAAGAAAAGCATCCAACTTTTTATTTGTATCGTAATCAAACAAAATCCTATCACATGGATTATTGCTTTTCATCTGCAGAACTCTTAGAAAAAGTAAAAAGTATAAAAGTAGGAACGTTCAAAAAGTGGATTGCGCTGAGTGATCATACGCCTTTGATGGTGGATTTTGAATTGTGAGCTATGTATTGGAAATTAACACTAGGACACTAAAATTTAGCACAAGAGCACATTTGCCTACTTGCGCCGATTTTTACTTATCTTAAGGTTAAAAAATTTTGAACGTTTTGACTTAACTTATTGCAGAGCTTCAAAAAAATTGTACTAATGGTCGATGGAATTATTCAGTAATTA
>JAYUWA010000548.1:0-3316 GCA_043753795.1 Bacteroidota bacterium
TGCCAAAGGTGGAGTTGTAATAGGAATCTCTGATGAATTCAAAATACCGGTCAAGTATATCGGAGTTGGTGAAAAAATGGAAGACTTGCAGGCTTTCAATAAAAATGAATTCGTGGATTCCTTATTCGGAGAAATGTAAGTTGGAAGAATGAAAACAAAATCATTTAAGAAAAATAAGATCAATGTCATTACACTTGGCTGTTCGAAGAATATTTACGACAGCGAAGTTTTAATGGGACAATTACGCGCAAATAAGTTTGATGTTGCACATGAGTCTACTGATGATGATTCAGGTATTGTGATCATCAATACCTGCGGTTTTATTGATAATGCAAAACAGGAAAGTATCGATACGATCCTGGAATTTGCACAGGCAAAAGAAGCGGGAAAGATCGACAAACTGATTGTTACCGGATGCCTCAGTGAGAGATATAAACCTGAACTTTCAAGAGAAATAAAAAACGTTGATGAATTCTTTGGTACTCGTGATCTTCCATTGTTGTTAAAGTCACTTGGAGCTGATTACAAACACGAACTCATCGGAGAAAGACTTCTTACTACTCCAAAACATTATGCCTACCTAAAGATCTCAGAAGGTTGTGACAGACCTTGTTCCTTTTGTGCAATTCCACTGATGCGTGGTACACATGTCAGCACGCCGATTGAAGAATTAGTAACGCAGGCAAAAACATTAGCATCAAAGGGAGTAAAAGAATTGATCCTGATCGCGCAAGACCTTACTTACTACGGACTGGATATTTACAAAAAGAGAAATCTTTCTGATTTGCTTAAAAATTTGTCGGATGTAAATGGAATAGAGTGGATCCGTCTTCATTATGCTTTTCCATCAGGATTTCCAATGGATATTCTGGATGTCATGAACGAACGGGAAAACATTTGTAAATATCTCGATATGCCTCTACAACATATTTCAGATAGTATGCTTAAAAGTATGCGCAGGGGCACGACACGACAAAAAACGAATGATCTGATCGCAGAAATTCGATCGAAAGTTCCCGGTATTGCACTTCGGACAACCTTGATAGGTGGTTATCCCGGTGAAACCGAATGTGATTTTGAAGAAATGAAAACATGGGTAGAGGAAAGCCGCTTTGATCGACTTGGAATTTTCGCTTACTCACATGAAGAGAATACGCATGCCTATTTGCTGGAAGATAATATTTCCGATGAAGTAAAACGCGAACGGTGTGCTGAGATAATGGCAATCCAACAGGTAATTTCTTCAGAAAAAAACGAAGAAAAAATTGGTAAAACTTTTAAAGTACTTTTTGATAGGAAAGAAGGCGGATACTTTGTAGGCCGGACTGAATTTGATTCTCCGGAAGTAGACAATGAAGTATTGTTGGAGGCTAAAGACAATTATGTACGCATAGGAGATTTTGCCAATATCAAAATTACTGACGCCGGTGAATTCGATTTGTTTGGAGTTCCGGTCAACTAATAAAAATCAGATAATAACCGGGTCAATGTAACACGGACTTTTTATTATTTCTTCTACTGTTCCGTCTTCATATTCAACCTTCACTCTGACTTTTGTTCCGGTCTTATAATTTTTCATGATCACAGATTTCCTGTCTTCCGAAAGTTCACCCTGAATCGGCAAAAAATCTTTTTCATACATCAGATACTTTATCTCTTTAGCAGGCTGATTCAAAAAGATCTGATAATCATTTTTCTTCACAGCAATCGAGTCCTGAGCACTTACAAAACTCAGCGATGCACAAAGCAAAAAAGCAGTTACTAGCAGTGTTCTCATACCACAAGATACAAAAAAAGGGAAAACCGAAGTCATCCCTAATGTTAATTTTTTAGTTGTTCTATTTCAGAACAAAGCGCATAATCAATGTTGTACCTGGAATGACCCTGAAACTTTTGGTCCTTTGCCTGAAATTGAATAATGATAGACCCCATTTGCAAGTTCCAAAGCAGAAAGAGTAGTAACGTTTGAATCAGGATGAATTGTTTTTACAAGATTTCCCTTTATCAAAGATCTCAATCATTGAAATATCATGCAAAGCAGAAAGATCGAAATTTACTGATTCATTTGCCGGATTTGGATAGGTAGAAATTTTTACCGCTGATGTATTTTCTTTGATTGAACTAACAAATGCTCCGGTGAAGTATTGAGAACTTGTAGCAAATTGGCCAAGACTATCTGCTTCAATTCCCATGATCAAAGCAACCTGATTTCCCGGCATCAGAAAATTATATCTCGTTACCTGAGATGCAGAATTTGAAACCGGAATATAAATATGATTTATTTGGGAGAAATTATTTAGTACAAAAAAAGTCCTTGTAAAAAGGACTTTTTGTTTTTATCGTAGATCAACTATTTCAGCATCCGGATATTTTGCCTTGTTGAATACATAAATAGCATCATCAGCACCACCATCAGGACTTATTTTTTCTACATTGATCGTTTGAGTTCCACCATTCTTGTCAAGCATTTTAGCAGAAGAAATAGATTTATCTGCTTTGTTTATTGAAAGTTTGATCTTAAAGATATTCTTATTCTTTCCTTCACTCGGGATCAATTCGATCTGAGCGTAAGTAATTGTTTTATCTTTTGCATCGCCGGTGTATTTCGATTGCCACCCTTTTTCATAAATTGTGAAAATGTTAGTAGGGGAGATCGTATTCTCATCCGTCTTCTGGACATCTATCTGGACTTCGTTTGCATCTTTAACATATGTCCAACGGGTTTTTCCATCACTGATCACATCTTGTCCGGCAATCTCTAATCGGTACTTATTTCCTTTAATATAAATTGTTCCTTTTTGAACTTCACGGGATTTGTCTCTGCTATTTTCAATGATAATACTGAAATTAGCTTTGTACGATTTGTATGATCTAAATTTATTGCTGACGGATTTCAGAATCTCCTGTGCTTTTGCGTCTTGCTGAGCGAAAGTCATCATTGGAGAAATTAGTAATAAGAGGGCAAAAATTCTTGCTTTCATAATTGGTTTCTGGCTACTTCTTTAGAGTTGCGAAGGTAGGTGTTTGGCCTTAAATCAAAAAGCATTCCATAAAAAAGGGCGAGCAAAAATGCTCACCCGAATATCATACAATCTGCTCAATTATAGCTAGTTATCCTTACTCCTAAGGTTCCCGAGAATATGCTCCAGTGAAATAGGATCTTTCACTAATACTTCACGGGCTTTAGAGCCTTCGAATTGACCGATGATCTTTGCAGCTTCCAATTGGTCAATGATCCTTCCTGCGCGGTTATAACCAAGTTTTAATCTTCTTTGCAATAGGGACGCCGAACCTTGTTGATTCTGAACAATGATCT
>JAYUWA010000549.1:0-3308 GCA_043753795.1 Bacteroidota bacterium
CATTGCTACTCACAAATTACCAATCAATACTCACCGTTTCGAACGAAAAAACTCCTGCATCAACCCCCTACACTCATCTTCCATCACACCACCAACCAATTCCGTCTTCGGATGTAATATAGAAGTTGAAATATTCTGAAACCCTTTCTTCTCATCTCTAGCACCATAAACAATTTTGCTGATCTTTGTCCAGTACGAAGCACCGGCACACATTACACATGGTTCTATTGTTACATAAAGAGTACAATCAGTCAGATATTTTCCATTCACAAAATTCGCTGCTGCAGTGAATGCCTGCATTTCTGCATGTGCAGTCACATCATTCAATCGTTCTGTTAAGTTATGACCGCGACCAATGATCCGGTTTCCATGCACAACCACTGCACCGATTGGTACTTCATCAGCATCAAAAGCGAGTTGGGCTTCTTTTAAGGCTTCACGCATGAAATGTTCGGGGGTGTTATCTAATACCATTTATTTGAATGATTTATTTCGAATTTCGAATTTCGGATTTCGGATTGGTTTGAGTGCTAAACTTTTAAAATAGATTTTAAAGGATTTCTTAACCAATTAATATTAAGATAGATACAGGACGAGTTTTTGAATTTTGAAACCTGTGCTACTTACCACTCACTACTTACTACTCACTATTTTTCCTAAATTCGCCAATCACAACCAAAAATATGCTTCGTACCAACACCTGCGGTGAGCTCAAAATGCAGCACATCGGACAAAATGTAACTCTTTGCGGCTGGCTTCAGCGTTCTCGAAATCTTGGCGGGATGACTTTTATCGATCTTCGCGATCGTTATGGTATCACTCAATTAGTTTTCAATATGGAAACCAATGCTGCGATTTGTGAAGAAGCGCGTTCGTATGGAAGAGAATTTGTTTTGCAGGTGACTGGTAAAGTTGCTGAACGTAGCAATAAGAATCTTAATATGCCTACCGGCGAGATTGAAATCATCGTCGATAAAGTTGTTGTTTTAAATAAAGCACAAACTCCACCATTTACAATTGAAGAAAATACCGATGGCGGCGACGACATAAGAATGAAGTATCGCTATCTGGATATTCGCAGAAATCCGGTGAAGGAAGCGTTGTTACTTCGTGCAAAAGTTGCTGCCGAGACAAGAAGCTATCTCAACGCCCAGGAATTTATTGAAGTGGAAACTCCGGTTCTTATCAAATCAACTCCCGAAGGTGCGCGCGATTTCGTTGTGCCTTCACGAATGAATGCCGGTGAGTTTTATGCATTGCCACAATCACCACAAACTTTCAAGCAGCTTTTAATGGTTGCAGGAATGGATAAATATTATCAGATCGTAAAATGTTTCCGCGACGAAGATCTTCGTGCAGATCGTCAGCCAGAATTTACTCAGATCGATTGCGAAATGAGTTTCATCGAACAGGAAGATATTCTCAATACTTTCGAAGGAATGATTCTGCACTTATTCAAGAATGTAAAAAATGTTGAGCTGGGAGAAGTTCCACGCATGACATTTGCGGAGGCAATGCGTGATTATGGAAACGACAAACCGGATCTTCGTTTTGAAATGAAATTCGTTGACATCAAGTCGGCAACTTCAGGAAAAAATTTCAAAGTATTTGATGATGCAGAAGCAGTGATTGCTATTTGTGCGAAAGATTGTGCATCATATACGCGCAAGCAACTCGATGAACTTACCGACTGGGTGAAACGTCCGCAGATAGGAGCAACCGGTTTAGTTTATCTTCGCTACAACGGTGATGGAACATTAAAATCTTCCGTCGATAAATTTTATACTGAAGTGGATCTGAAAGTCTGGGCAGAAAAATGCAATGCAGCTCCCGGCGATTTAATTTTAGTCCTTGCCGGCAATGATTCAAAGACCAGAAAAGCAATGAGTGAATTGCGTCTTGAAATGGGAAACCGTTTAGGACTTCGCGATAAAAATATTTTCCGTCCACTATGGGTTCTGGATTTTCCATTGCTTGAATACAGCGACGAAGCAAAACGCTGGCATGCCATGCATCATCCATTCACATCACCGAAACCCGAAGATATTTCTCTGTTAGATACTGATCCCGGAAAAGTTCGAGCAAATGCCTATGATCTTGTCATCAATGGTGTGGAGATCGGTGGCGGTTCGATCCGTATCTTCAATAAGGAACTTCAAAGTAAAATGTTCGGCATACTAGGCTTTACTCCCGAAGATGCACAAGCACAATTCGGTTTTTTGATGAACGCTTTCGAATTCGGAGCTCCACCTCACGGCGGACTAGCATTTGGTTTCGACAGATTATGTTCTATGTTCGGCGGTTCTGATTCTATCCGTGACTACATTGCTTTTCCGAAGAACAATTCAGGACGCGATGTGATGATCGATTCGCCTTCCCGGATCTCAGATGAGCAGTTGAAGGAATTGGCTATAGAGGTCACAGGGACTCTGTCCCGGTGACAAAGTGGTCACCCGGAACTCTGTCCCGGTGACAAAGTGATCACCCGGAACTCTGACCCGGTGACAAAGTGATCACCCGGGACTCTGTCCCGGTGATAAAGTGATCACCCGGGACTCTGTCCCGGTGATAAATTTATTTTACTTTCAGATCACCGGGACAGAGTCCCGATGACAAACACCCTAACTCCCCCATATGAAAACCATTTCTAAAATTGGCATTGTATTTCTTATTGCTGTACTATTCTCATGTTCAAATCGGAATAAAATTGAAATCAGTTCGAGAAATTTCGCGGAGGAAGTACAGTTGCAACAAAATTTAGTTTTTACTTTCAACCGACCGATTGTCACTGACTCGCTTTTAGAATCTTGGGACACCATTCCATTTATCAAATTCAATCCAGAAGTTGCCGGAAAGTTTAAGTGGACATCAGCATCTGAACTTGTCTTCTCGCCCGCAGTTGGATTTGCCGCTGCAACAGATTACACGATGCAACTTCAGAAGTCGTTAGCGAAAAAAGCAGGGAATGCTTTTGAAGTGAATGATGGCAAAATTTCTTTTCACACACCGTATCTTCAGATGTCTAATGCAAATGGGTATTGGGCCGCATCAGCAAATCATCCCGGAAAAGCTGCTTTGAAAATTTCTTTGGAGTTTAATTATAAAGTTGACCCGACAATGTTGTCAGCATTGTTGAAGATCACAATGAAAGATGCACCTGCTGTTTATCAGATGGAAACTTCTGCACCCGGCGAAGTGATCACTGTTGTGATCGATAATCTTTCACCTGAAGTTGCAGAACAATTGCCACTGAAGTTTGTGATAGAAAAAGGTCTTCGAATGGTTGATAGTAAATATCTGACGACAAC
>JAYUWA010000550.1:0-3306 GCA_043753795.1 Bacteroidota bacterium
GCATCACGAAGCTTGCACTTACGGATATAAATAATACGTCAGGGGTATTGGATTTCATTCGTCTCGCACCGCAGCATGAAATTGAAGTGGCAGTTGGAATTGATTTCAGGATTGGAGCGAAGCAGCTTTACATCGGACTGGCAAAAAATAATGAAGGCTTTCGGGAGTTGAATGAATTTCTGACAAACTGTTTGCGCAGAGGAACGAGTGAAGTTCCCGACATTCCGCCTGTACCACCTGTATTGCAGAATGTAATCTGGATAATTCCTTTCACTTCCGCAATGAGTGTAAAGCCTGAGTACATTCGTAAAGAACCAAATTGTTTTGTAGGCATTCGTGCATCGCAACTCAATCGGTTGAAATTTTCCGAATGGGAATATGTAAAATACAAACTCGTTGCACTTAGTCCTGTCACGTATAAACTCAGCGGCGGGTTTCAGTTGCATTCACTGTTGCGTGCGGTTGCAAACAATACTTTACTTTCTAAACTCACTGCCAATGATGTTGCAGCACAGGATGAGATCATGTTCACGCCTGCCGAATTACTGAAACGCTTTGAAGATTTTCCTGCGCTGATAGAAAATGCACTACGCATTCTCGATGTATGTTCCATTGCTTTCGATTTTCACGAGAGTAAGAACAAGCGCACGTTTTCCGGAAGCCGGCCGCTCGACTTGCAGATTCTACGGCGCGAAGCGTACAAAGGTGCAGAGTATCGGTATGGAATTCCAAATGATATTATCCGCGAACGAATAGAGAAAGAACTGAAGATGATCTCTGAACTTGGTTTCGCACCGTACTTTTTGCTGAACTGGGATATTGTTCGTTATGCGCAACATAAGAACTATGCGTACGTCGGACGCGGCAGTGGTGCGAATAGCATCGTTGCTTATTGTCTGCGCATTACGGATGTTGATCCTGTTGAACTCGATCTGTACTTCGAACGATTCATCAATCCTTTCCGCGCTAATCCGCCGGACTTCGACATTGATTTCTCCTGGACCGATCGTGATGATGTTACCGATTACATTTTCCGTCGTCATGGAAAAGAAAATGTTGCATTGCTAGGTGCGTATTCAACGTATCAGTCGAATGCAGTTGTGCGTGAACTTGGAAAAGTATTTGGTTTGCCGAAAGGCGAGATCGATGCCATCGTCGAGAACAGAAGACATCCCGATACACCTGACAAGATCACGAAAGCGATAAATTATTTCTCCATACAGATGCACGACATGCCCAATCATCTCACTGTGCATGCATGTGGAATTGTGATCTCCGAAAAACCGTTGAGTTGGTACACGGCCACCATCATGCCGCCGAAAGGTTATCCGACGACGCAGTTCAGTATGCTCGAAGCGGAGGATCTCGGATTATACAAACTTGATATTCTCAGTCAGCGCGGACTGGGTCACATAAAAGATACAGTCGACATTGTCAAAAAAAATTATGGCTTAACGATAGACATTCACGCCATCAAAGAATTCAAAGAAGACACGCGTGTGAAAGAACTGATCCGCACAGGAAGATGCATGGGATGTTTTTATGTTGAATCACCCGCCATGCGCATGTTGCTAAAAAAACTTGCAGTAGATACGTACATACAATTAGTTGCTGCAAGTTCAATCATTCGTCCGGGTGTTGCGAAGTCGGGGATGATGCGCGAATACATTGTACGCACACATCATCCTGAGAAGCGAACGTATATTCATCCTGTCATGGAAGAGTTGATGCAGGAAACGTATGGCATCATGGTGTATCAGGAGGATGTGATCAAGGTAGCGCATCATTTCGCAGGACTGTCGCTTTCAGAAGCCGATGTACTTCGTCGTGGTATGTCGGGGAAATTCCGTTCGCGTACGGAGTTTGCAAAGATCCATGATAATTATTTCGAGAGTTGCAGAAAGAAAGGATATCCGGAGGAAATCATATCAGAAGTTTGGCGGCAGATCGAAAGTTTTGCGGGCTATTCTTTTTCGAAAGGACATTCAGCTTCGTATGCGGTTGAAAGTTTTCAGAGTTTATATCTGAAGGCATATTATCCGAAGGAGTTCATGGTAGGAGTGATCAACAACTTCGGCGGATTTTACAAAACGGAATTTTATGTTCATGAGGCGCGCATGTGTGGCGCGACAATTCATCCGCCGTGTATTAACAGCAGTGAGTATGTTACATCCATTGTGTCAGATGATATTTATCTCGGTTTTATTCATCTCGCAGGACTGGAAAAAACTGTCGGCAATAAAATTGTGAGCGAGCGCAACGAGCATGGTGATTATAAAAGTCTGGAAGATTTTACAAAGCGGGTTTCGATTGAGTTGGAGCAGTTACGCATTCTCATCCGCATCGGAGCATTTCGTTTCACCTGTCGTACGAAGAAACAATTGTTGTGGGACATACACATGATCCTCGGTCGTGAGCGCAAGACAGAAGTACGGAAAGAGTTGTTTGAGACCGGAGTGAAGACCTACACACTTCCCGAACTCGATCAGAAGCCGCTGGATGATGCTTTCGATGAAATTGAGTTGTTGGGTTTTGCATTACGTTCACCGTTCGAACTTTTGAAAGAAGAAATGAAAATAAATACGCTTGCATCCGATCTCCCGAAATTTATCGGAAAGAGATTTGAGATCATCGGCTACATGGTCACGATAAAATATACGACCACAGTAAAGCGCGAGATGATGATGTTCGGCACCTTCCTCGATCGCAACGGATATTTTTTCGACACCACCCATTTCCCAAAAGTCACGGATCAATATCCTTTCCGCGGAAGAGGTTGTTATATAGTAAGAGGAAGGGTAGACGAAGAGTTTGGTTTTTGCAGTATCATGGTAGAAAGTATGGAGAAGGTGGAGTTGAAGGGGATGTAGTTTTTTGATTTTTTAAGCGTTATTTGAATGGAGTATTGATATTTTCATTCCGCAGGAATCTCTGCGGATTTTCTGCGCATTCTGCGACCCCGATAGCTATCTGGATTCACTTTTTACTTCTAAACGAATCAAATGAATTTTTTTCAAAAACTTTTTTGAAGAGTAATCACTATCAAATTGACAAACTTCTTCAAAAGTGCCGACCTCGAAGAGGTCGCACATGATAACGTAATATCCTTTCATCTTTTATAAATAGAATCAAGAAATCAATTTTTAAAATACCAGCGAAACATTGTAATGCCGTAGTAGTTACAGATTCCTCATTTTTCATTTTTCATCTCGATAGCTATCGGAAATCTGCGGGAAATTTTTAAGCGCAATTTATTTCCCAAGGATCCCGCCGATTTTTTTTTACAATTCGCAAAGGCTCACTCAT
>JAYUWA010000551.1:0-3304 GCA_043753795.1 Bacteroidota bacterium
TTACGATTTTTCCACATTTCGTTAAACGACTTCGCCGCTACTTGTGGCAACTCTCGCCTCTCGCCCCATTTGGAACGGAAAAAATTTCTTAGGAAAAAATTTTTAATTTTAGATCCGCCGCCGTTCATCAGATTACGATTCAGCATTGCTTTTTTCCAGAGTATAAAAATAAATTTTTCTGAGAATGGATTTAATTTTTGTTCAACCGAATCGCGGCGATTATATAAAAGTAATTTATGTAAATCAATTTTCACCGGACAAACTTCAGTACACTTGCCACACAAAGAAGAAGCATAACTTAAATGCTTAAATTCTTCCATGCCTTTGAAATGTGGAGTAATGATAGAACCTATCGGTCCGCTGTAAGTTGCTCCGTATGCATGTCCCCCTACTCCTTTGTAGATCGGACAACCGTTCAGACACGCTCCACAACGAATACATGATAATGCTTGTCGCTGTTCTTGCTGTGCAAGTAATTGTGTACGGCCATTGTCGAGAAGGATAACATACATTTCTTCGGGTCCGTCTAACTCGCCGTCCTGACGTGGACCTGTGGAAATAGAATTATAAACTGTCATATTCTGTCCTGTGCCATGAGTAGCAAGTAACGGCCAGAACAGATCGAGATCTGTAAGTGTTGGAATAATTTTTTCAATCCCAACAATGGCGATCTGAATTTTAGGAAAAGCAATCGACATTAAAGCATTGCCTTCGTTTTCTGTAACACATACAGACCCGGAATCAGCGATCAGAAAATTTGCTCCTGTAATTCCCACATCAGCGATCTGATATTTTGCGCGAAGTTTTTCTCTTACAAAAGCAGTGATCTCTTTTGGAGTACTTGCTATGGGAAGATTAAATTTTTCATTGAATGTTTTTGCAACATCTTCTTTTGAAAGATGCATTGCCGGAGTTACAATATGATAAGGAGTTTCATTTCTTAGCTGAACAATAAATTCACCAAGATCTGTTTCAAGCGATTCAATATTTTCTGCAGTAAGCGCTTCGTTGACGTGAATTTCTTCAGTAGTCATCGACTTTGCTTTCACGACTGTTTTCGCTTTAGCATGTTTCATGATGCGCATCATTTCAGATATCGCTTCATCGGCATCCTGTGCCCAGATCACTTTACCCCCGCGTTTAGAAAAATTCGATTCGAACTCTGTTAGATATTTATCGAGATTTTCCATCACCTTCCACTTCAGCATCGCTGCCCGTTGACGAGCCGTTTCAAAATCATCATACTGAAGTTTACCGTCAACAACTTTTTTATCGTACTGAAGAATATTGAACGCCAGTTTCCTGCGATGTTCTTTGTTGAACACGCGGTCTTCGGAGTCTATGAGAAATTGATCGGAGTGGAGGGACATTGGTAGGCGAAATTACTCTTTTTTAAGGTAAGTTCTCGGTTATAGGTTCAAGGTTCAAAGGTCAAGGTTCAAAGGTCAAAGGTCAAAGGTCAAAGGTCAAAGGTCAAAAACAAGATATGGAAGGTAGTCCTACCTAATCGTACAAGATACAATCCAGCTAAATTTAAGAGCCTGAATATGAAATTAATAGTAGCATCTACTAATGCCGGTAGTCAACTTTGAACTTTGAACCTTGAACTTTGAACCTTGAACTTTGAACTATAGACTTTGAACTATTTTCATAGTTGTGTCCTCAAAAGATCCTCCACCGTCTCCCTCCTTCTGATCAACCTCGCTTTTCCGTTTTCGATCATTACTTCGGCGGGACGGAGGCGGGAATTGTAATTGTTGCTCATTGAGAAGCCGTAGGCGCCGGCATTGAGGATAGCAAGGATATCGCCTTCGCGGATTTCGGCCATTTTGCGATCCCAGCCAAACGTATCTGTTTCGCAGATGTAACCAACGACAGTATAAAGTCTTTGCTTGCCTGTCGGATTACTGATGTTAATGATATGATGATAGGCATCGTAAAACATTGGTCTGATCAAATGATTTTGTCCTGAGTTTACGCCTGCGAAGACAGTCGACATTGTTTGTTTAACAGTGTTAACTTGAGTAAGAAGAACACCGGCTTCACTGACTAAAAATTTCCCGGGTTCAAACCACAATTCAAGATTGCGTCCGTATTCTTTACAGAAATTATTGAAAAGCGAAGTGAATTCACTTGCGAGTTCTTCTATGTCAGTAGTGTAATCGCCTTCCTTGTAAGCAACTTTGAAACCACTACCGAAGTCGATGAATTCAAGATCCGGAAACTGATTTGCTTCTTCGAACATTAATTCAGCAACACGAAGGAAAACAGAACTATCCAGAATTTCCGAACCGGTGTGAATATGAAGTCCATTTACTTTCATCTTATTTGAATTCACAATACGAAGCACATGTCGTAGTTGGTGAACAGAGATTCCAAATTTCGAATCGATGTGTCCGGTTTGAATGTGTGAGTTCCCTCCTGCTGCTATGTGTGGATTTAGCCGGATGCAGCAAGGTACACGGCCTTCGTATTCATGACCGAATTGTTCGAGTACAGAGATGTTGTCGATATTGATAACAAGTCCCAATTCAACAGCTTGTTTGATCTCATCGAATGCTACACCATTTGGTGTAAAAAGAATTTCTTTCGGAGTAAATCCTGCTTTGATCCCGATGATTGCTTCTTCAATAGAAACGGCATCAAGTCCGGCACCAAGCGTGTGCATATATTTCAGCACCTGCACGTTCGTCAGCGCCTTGCATGCATATTTGATTTTCATCGACACACTACTGAATGCATCAGTAATGCGTTCATACTGCCGTTTTATGGTTTCCGCATGATAGACATACAGCGGGCTACCGAATTCTTCGGTAAGTTTTACAAGATCAGTGCTTTTGAGGACGGGATAATTTTCTTCGAAATTCATGGGGTAAAAGTAGGTTTAAAGAGGAATGGAAATAGAGAGATAAAATGAAATTATAAACATTTCAAAAGATAAAATGTAAAATGATTATTATAGAAAAGAAGTCTGGAAAAATAATTCATATCTTTTATCCCTTCGAATATAATTTCAATTTTAGCCCTGTAAGGGCGATCTGTTTGTAGCAGATAAAGATGCCTTCGAGTTTAGCCCCGTAGGGGCGACCTGTGATTTACCGATTTGCGATTTTGATTAAAATATCATTTGCGAAAAATGTATTTATAATTCACAATTAATTTCCCATTTGATTTAACGGCGCGGCTATTCACAGGTCGCCCCTACGGGGCAATGTCATTAAGTTGAGGGATAACTTTCTAGATATCATAGGGATAAAGAACCAATTTCTTGGTTCTTTATGGTATCCAAACCAATCCCCTATGA
>JAYUWA010000552.1:0-3303 GCA_043753795.1 Bacteroidota bacterium
CGGGTATAACAACAGACTATTATGTTCGTGCAGAAGGATTATGCGGAAACAGTTTGTGTGTGAATAAAATTATCACCGTATATACAGGGATTCCGGCCGGTTCTGTAACTAACATTTCAGGTGTAACTTCAGTATGTCCGGGTGCATCAGGAGTCTATACTGTGAATTCTGTTTCAAATACTAGCACATATATTTGGTCTGCTCCGGCAGGTACATTGATCAATGGTTTAACGAGTCCGGTAAGTACAACTTCAAATTCAGCAACACTGACATTCGGTACTTTACCGACTGGTCAGTCAGGATATAACATCTGTGTATTTGCAAGCAACGATTGTGGATCAACAGCAGCAAAATGTATCTGGATCCGTGGAGATTTAAGCACACCGACATTCAATGCGGCACCAATTGTAATCTGTGCCGGATCCACTGTAACGTATTCTATAAACGCTGTACCAGGAGCGTCCAACTACATTTGGACAGCAACTAGTGGAACAACGATTTCAGGAAGTGGAACTAGTGTCCAAGTAACTTTTCCAAATAATAATGGACCTACTACAATTTGTGTTGTTGCTCAGTCGCCATGTGGTTTGACAAGCGCACAGCGATGTGTAACCGTAACTACAAGTCCAGGACTTCCCGGTGCGATCACTGGATTACCAACTGTTTGTCCATCGTCGACAGAAACATATAGCATCGCTCCGGTTCCGGGAGCATCATCTTATCTTTGGACAGCACCTTCAGGTACATCGATCATTGGATCTTCTACCGGACAAAGCGTGACGATTGTATATTCAGCAGGTTTTGTTTCAGGTCAGGTAACAGTGAAAGCTGCGAACGCTTGTGGTTCCAATAGTGGTGCTCGCGCTAAATCAATTTCTACTGGCAGATTGGGTACTCCGGGTAATATCGTTGGTGATCCAACATCAGGAGTTTGTGGTCAGACTTATCAGTACTCAATTCCTTCACTTGCTAATGCAACCTTAGGATATGTTTGGACCATCCCAGTGGGTGTTACAGTGATCGGACCGGCAACAAGTAACAGTATTACACTTCAATTCCCGTCGAACTTTGTTTCCGGTGTATTAAGTGTAGCAGGTAACAATAATTGTGGAGTAGGAAATGCACGTTCGGTCAACGTATATGGAAATCCTGCAACACCGGGCGCAATTACAGGTAATGCAAGTGTTTGTTCAGGTAGCGTAGAAATGTATTCATGGGCTCCGGTTCCGGGTACATCATACTATCAGATCCAGGCGCCGGTAGGAGCAACGATCTTAAGTGGAAATATAACAACTAACACATTCGTATTAATTCAATGGGGATCAACAGGCGGTAACATTGGAGTGAAAGCGATCAATGGTTGTGGTGTTTCAGGAACCAGAACATTGAATGCTTCAATTGCTTGTCGTACTGCTGCAGAAGAAGTTCTGACTGACAAACTTGTTGTAGAAGCTTATCCAAATCCAAATCATGGTAAGTTTTCAGTAAGCGTGGATAGCAAAGTTGATGCAACTTATACGCTACGAATCTTGGATCAAACAGGTAGAATTCTGAAATCTTCAATAATGAATGCAAGTGAAGGTTTGAATGTACAGGAATTTGATCTGGATGGAATTGCTGCCGGGATCTATATCCTCAGATTAGAAACAGAAAGCAGAGAAGTGATCAATAGATCGATCATCGTTCAATAACAATACATCTTACGGGTGTGCCTACCGGGACTCTGTCCCGGTAGGCTTTTTAGGCTTTTTTTGTCTACCTGTATTTTGGGATTTTCTCCTTTATATTTCATTTTTTTCCCGAAACCTTTTTGCCATAACCTAGTAGATATTCATGTGAAGGTATGTCTTCATAATGCTTAAAAATGATGAAATTTGCACGAATTCCTTTATTGATGTTTGCGTTTGCTTTAGCAATGTCTTCATGTACGCCTTATAAGAAGATTGTAATCTTTCAGCCAACTGAAGCAGATACTACAGTTAGGGCAAGTAATGATGCCTATCGTCCGATAATCAGTCCTAATGATATCCTGGATATATATGTAACAAGCACAAGTCCTGAAGCAAGTAAATATTTCAATTATTCAGAAAGCCCGGAAAGTTCTACAGGTCTGATGAATGGAAATTTGGTAGATGAAAGAGGGGAGATCCAGATACCCTTTATCGGTTCTGTTAAAGTTGCCGGATTAAGCACTGCAAATGCCCGTGACACAGTTGCAGCTAAATTGGCAAAATACTTAGTGAGTCCTTCCGTTAAGCTTAGTATCAGGAACTTTAAAGTTACCATTCTTGGTGAGGTTTTGAGGCCCGGAATTTTCACTGTGCAGAATGAAAAACTGACTTTGCCTGAAGCTTTAGCTCTATCGGGTGACTTTACGATTTATAGTAAACGTGATAAAGTCACAATCATTCGCGACAGTGCCGGTTATAAAACGTACAATTATGTTGATCTGAATTCTCGTGATGTCTTCTCTTCTCCATATTATACACTTCATTCGAATGATATCGTTTATGTAGAACCTTATAAAAAGAAAAGATTCCAGGGTGAAAATTATTATAGAGTATTCCCTATAGTACTGAGTACACTGACTTTCATCTTGTCGATCTTATCATTTAGTAATAAAAATTAGTACACACATTTAAATGGCAACGGAAGAAAATTACGCCAATTCGGATTTGAATGCTGAATCTGAAAAGGTCAACATCAAACAAGTCTTTTATGACTATGTGATCCGTTACTGGTACCTCTATATTCTGACATTGATGCTCTCATTGATGATAGGATATTACTTTGCGTGGTATTCAACACCTGTATATAGTGCAAGAGCAACAGTCCTGCTTAAACTGGCAAATCCCGGAGCCCAAAAAGGTGATATCATTTCAGCAATGAATGAATTCGATGATGACCGAAATCTTCAGAATGAAATTGAGGTCATCAAGTCACGAACAATGGTGGCCAGAACTGTAAAAGCCCTGAATTTTGACATCTCTTATTTTTATGTAGGAAATGTAAAGACACGTGAAGTATATCTGGAGTGTCCATTCAAAGTAATCAATGATTCTATCAAACTTAAAGCATTAAATGACCCAATTGAAATTCATATTATAAATGAAAGTAAATTCAGGTTGTCATTTACTAATTCAAAAACGGAGGAGTCATTTAGTAAAATATATTCGTTCGACGAGCAAATTCATAATGAATTAGGAAGTTTCCGTCTTGTGAAACGTGGTTTTTTTAATGCAAGAGCATATAATAATCCAAAATACGATAAAAGAAATTATCTTGTTAGGGTGCATAATATGG
>JAYUWA010000553.1:0-3300 GCA_043753795.1 Bacteroidota bacterium
GTGTTCCAAATAATGTCTATACTAAATTTCTCAATTCACCCGGACAATCGCGTTTTGCGAGAAGACATATCTTCAATGAATACCTTCATAGAAATGTAATAAAGGCTTCAGTTCCGATGGAGCTGGTTTAATATTGAATTCGTTTAAAGTGTTTAAGGGGTTTAAAGTGTTTCGCGGCATTTTAAGCCCCTTGACTTTATCTAACTTGCAATAAAAAAACAACATGTCATTTTCCGATTTAGGAATATCTTCAAGATTAATTAAGAAACTCTCTGAGCAAAATTACACTCAGCCATATCCGATACAACGCGAAACAATTCCTGCGATATTGAGTGGTAAAGATGTACTAGGGATTTCTCCAACAGGTTCAGGGAAGACTGCAGGTTATGTTCTTCCTATACTTATGAGCTTGCATGAAAATGTAATTTCTAAGAACAGACATGTAAAGGTACTTGTGATTGTTCCAACAAGAGAGTTGGCTATTCAAGTGAAAGAAGTTTTTGAAACTTTTGGTTCAGCAATGATGAATCCTGTGAAATCACTTGCAGTGTTTGGCGGTGTTTCTATCAATCCGCAAATGATAGCGATGCAGAATGTTGATGTGCTTGTTGCAACACCGGGACGATTGCTGGAGCTTGTAGGTTCCAAGGCAGTTCATCTTTCAGAAGTAGCTACACTTGTTCTCGACGAAGCAGATAAAATGCTCAATCAGGGATTTGAAGAAGAGATGAATCGGATCCTTGAGATGTTACCGCGTAAGCGACAGAATCTTTTGTTCTCTGCAACACTAAGTGAAGACCTTGAACCGATCAATCGAGTTTTGTTAAAAGACCCTGTGATCTGTAAAATAGCTAACACTGAAAATACAGAGGAGAATTTTAATCTGGATCTGATTCATCAGCTTGGATATTTTGTTAGTGAAGAAAGAAAAGGTCCATTGCTTCGGTTTCTTATCAAAAAGAATGAAATGAAACAAGTTCTTGTTTTTACGTCATCTGTTTTTGAAGCTGATAAAGTCACCGACAAACTCCGCAAGAATGGAATTGATGCTGCAGCAATGCACAGCAAGAAAAGTCAGGGTGCAAGGACTGATGCTTTGTCAAGATTTAAAAGTGGAAAACTGGCAGTGCTTGTTGCCACGGACCTTATTTCCCGCGGAATTGACATTGCTTTTTTACCACACGTCATTAACTACGAATTGCCACGTTCCCCGAAAGATTATATTCACCGCATCGGTCGCACCGGTCGTGCAGAAAATCCCGGTGAAGCAATTACATTTGTTACTCCTGATGATTCACATCATTTCAGGGTAATTCAGAAAAAAATGGGGAAATGGGTAACGATGATTGATAGTGAACCGATGGACTTGTTAGGAAATTAGGTTTAATTTTTTTTAGATGTGAGAAATTGTTAAGATAAATCTATATATTTGATATAAGTCTTTTATTCTATTTTGCTAATAGATTTCCGATGAAGAAAATTTACTTTTTTATTTTGATTTATTATTTTATTTCTAATGCTACAGTTTTTGCATTCGGAGATAGTACCCGCGTTTCATTTTGCACAGTAACAGGTGATGATTGTTTTGAAAAACCTGCTTATATGAAGACGATCGATTTTATTGATTCTCTTGGAAGAGTAATTCGGTCAGATGAGTATGCAATGGCCGGCTGCTGGGAAGGCTATATTGATTCATTATTCAGAAAAAGTGCTTCTAATGTTTATCAGTATGATTCCAATGGAAATTTGATTCATCATATTAATACACGTTTTTATTTTAATGATTCCACTCAGAAGGAGTATTCATATACCTATGATAGTTTAAATCATTTGCTTTCACGTTCAGGAGTTAATTCCTATCCTTTACCAGTAAATAATTTTTTGTTTCAGGCCTATGAATATGCCATGGACAGCATGACATCAGATTTGTTTATGTATAATTATGGTTCCGGAATAGATACTGTTTATTTTATGACGATTGTATATGATTCGATTAATAGGAAATCAACCGAAACATATAGAGGATATGACATGTCTACACATAATTTGAATAGTTTTAACAATCAATACTATTCATATGATTCAACCGGCAATCTAGCTTCTTTTATTATCAAAAATTTATTGCCACCTTATGATTCTACGGGAGTGTTTTATTTATACAATCTTTTAAACAATATTTCGGAAGAATATTATGAACAATCTGATTCTCTCACATCCGGTTGGCATATAAATTCAAAAAAGCTTTATGTCTATGATAGTTTAAATTTTCTAGAGAGGACTTATAGGATTGGTTGTCCAACGCAGGCTTGTGTTGATACAACATCATACGTTGACTACACTGTGGATTCAGTTGGCAATATCACCCATTGGCGTTCCTACTCTTTTGATGGTGACTGGAATGGTTCAAGTACAATTCAGTATAATATTTATGGTGATACAATTGTATATGGTGATGGATCATCAACTGCAAATGGTTGCGGAGAAAGTGAATATAATTATCTTGATTATAACAGTTCAAGACAACTGGTTCACAGTATCAAAGAATCCTTAGTTGCATGTGCAGATAGATTTTACGAATGTTATTATTATAATCTAAATAGAGATTCAATGGTTCTGGATGTTTCAAGTCCGGTTACAGCTTGTGCTTACGATAAGGTTTATCCGGTAATCTTTCACGAAGGTGGAGCAGGACCACTAACTTATCATTGGTCACCTGGAATTTATTTTTCTGATTCAACCACGAAATATCCATATCTGATAAATACTGATTCCTGTACCTATACGTTAACTGTTACTGATTCGTTGGGCAGATCAATATCTGATACTGTAAAAGTGAATGTATATCCCAATCTGATTCATCCGCTTGAAATTTCAACTTTTGGTATTCCTTCCTGTGATGGCGCTGTGCAATTGACATTTTCTCCAGATTCTTTGAATGGAACTTGGAATAGTTACTGGAAGTTTGACGGTTCAAATTATTATCAGGATTCAATTACTGCTAATTACAGTGGTTTATATTCACTTTTTATTTATAATAATTATTGCACCTATCAGACGGACACGAATCTTGTTTTGATTGAACCGGTTCCGTTGATAATAAACACCATAGGAAGTAATAATGTTTGCGAAGGAGATAGTGTAATCTTATACACTCAGGAAGAGGTTAGTTTTATATGGAGTACAGGTAGCATAGCGGATACTATCGTGGCGTATTCATCAGGCCTTTATTATATTTCGGTGGTTGATTCAAATTCATGTCCTGATACCTCCAACTTCATTAATGTTTATATCGATTCGTTT
>JAYUWA010000554.1:0-3296 GCA_043753795.1 Bacteroidota bacterium
TGAATTTTTTGCGAAGAAAATTTAACTTCAATTTTAAGGGAATTTTCTTCGCAAAAAATTCACACATATCTGCCGAAAACCAACGGTCCCTGAGCGAAGTCGAAGGGCGAACGTTTTGAATTTCGAACAACGAGATAACTAATATTTTAAAAGAATCAATTATGCCTTACGCAAGAATCTGGGTTCATGCAGTTTTCTCAACGAAGAACAGAATTCCATTTTTAAAGAAGAATATTCGAAAAAGAATTTGGGATCATATTTTATTTAACGGCCGATCAAAGAATATTTACTTTCAAGACATTAATGGCTATACTGATCATGCACATTGTTTGTTTCAATTAGGTAGAGATCAAACGCTGTCAAAAGTTATGAATTTGATTAAAGGCGAATCTTCCAATTGGATCAACAAGCAAAAACTAACAGAAGAACATTTTAGTTGGCAAACGGAATATTGGGCTGCATCTGTTAGTGATAGAGATGTTGAAAGAGTTAAAAAGTTAGGCAATTATTTTCTCATATGTTAAATGTTCTTTTATTATAAAACCATCAACCATCATTATGGCGTAAGTTGAATTATAAAGAACACAGTTTCTAAAACTAATTCAATCATGATGGAAAAAGATCTGATCAAACACACACCTGAAGAAACGGCTCTCATCAACCGTGCTACTTCCAGAAGAAATTTTCTGGGATATTCAGGAGTTGCGCTAGCATCTGCAGCCTTATTTATGGCCGGATGTAAAAAAGATGATGAACCGATAGTAACACCCCCGCCCTCCAATACAATTGACCTGGGCAGCGGTGATGTGGGTATTTTAAACTATGCCTACGCACTGGAACAACTGGAAGCTGAATTTTACAGACAGGTGACAGCTAACTTTTATTCCGGCAGTACCTCTTTGGAAAGAGATATTCTGAATGATATCTATCAGCACGAAGTTGCTCATCGCGACTTTTTTAAAGCAGCAATTGGTTCGGCAGCGATAGGGACATTGAATATCAATTTATCGTCCGTTGATTTTACCAGTCGAGCTAGCGTACTAGCAACAGCAAAGGCATTCGAGGATCTGGGAGTTTCTGCTTACAATGGAGCCGGACAACTGATCAGCAATGTTGATTATTTACTTGTTGCAGGTAAGATTGTTTCAGTAGAAGCGCGTCACGCTGCTGCTATCCGTGATCTTTTGAATCCGGGTTCAGCTGATTTTGCAGGAGACGATATTGTGGATGCATCAGGACTCGATGCTACGAGAACTCCGCCGCAGGTTATTGCAATTGCAAATACTTATTTCGTAACACCATTGAGTGCTGCTAATTTACCAACGTCTTAAAAAACATAACTATGAATATTCTCAAATTATTAGATACATTTAATTTCGGCGATAATAGTGCGAAATTAAATCAGCCGACAAGTCGCAGAGAATCTCTGAGTTATTTCGGAGACATTGGCGCTAAAGTAGCACTCGCAGCAATTCCTGCTGTGGTATTGGCTGCATTGCCCAAAAATTCTTTCGCAAGAACGATGGACATTCCCGGAGTTCTGAATTTTGCACTTACACTTGAGTTTCTTGAAAAAGAATTTTACACAAGAGGAATTAATTCCGGAGTTATTCCGGGTGCAGATCTTGCAGTTTTTCAGCAGATCAAAAAGCATGAAGAAGCCCACGTAACTTTTCTCCAGGATGCTATTACATCGGTTGGAGGAATGCCTGTTGCAGAACCAAATTTCGATTTTGCTGCCGGTGGGAATTTCAGCCCATTCAGTATGTACGGCGATTTCCTTGCGCTTGCACAAGCGTTTGAAGACACAGGAGTACGTGCTTACAAAGGACAAGCAGGAAATTTAATGGCCAGTGACGCTGTGTTGAATGCAGCGCTTCGGATTCATTCTGTAGAAGCACGCCATGCAAGTCAGGTTCGTCGTTTGCGAATGTCTTTGGGCCAGGATCCGGATGCAAAAGGATGGATCTCAGGAAATGATCGTGGTACTTTACCTTCGCCTACACAACCTGTTTATGATGGCGAAGAAAATGTTATGCAAGGCGGAGTGGATGCAACAACTGTAACAACAGCAAGTGCAGCATCAGTAAGAGAAGCATTTGATGAGCCATTAGATGAAGCTACTGTAAATGCAATTGCGGGACTTTTCATTATGTAAATAATTTGAATGAATTGCGCAGAGAATAATCTGTGCAATTCATTTCTTAAACATTATGTAAAATTAATTGAACAGTATAAAAAAATTAATCATGATAAATTCAGTTTTGTTAGAAATGCTAGGAATGAATGAAATTCTGATCATCGCTTTTGTAATACTTCTAATCTTCGGCGGAAAGAAAATTCCTGAAATGATGCGCGGAGTTGGAAAAGGGATGAAAGAATTTAAAGATGCTTCCTCTGGTGTTGAACCGGAGAAGGATAAAATATAATTTTTTTTAACACAGAGATCACAGAGAAAAGACACAGAGAACACGAAGTTCTATGTGTCTTTTCTCTATAATCTACAGATAAATAATTTATTTATCTAATACTTTATTTCTCTTTTTTCTCCGTGTCTTTTCTCCATGATCTCCGTGTTAAATATTTTCACCATGTTAAAGCCTAAAGCCCAAACCCCGGCGTCTCAATACTCACCGCCCCATCCAAATGCTTAAAACTAAGCACCGGCATAGTAGAATGATTCACGATCTGTTGCGAGAACATACCCATGAACATACCCGTAGTTTTTGATTCATGTCCGGTATTGATAACGATCAGATCACATTTATTTTTCGTAGCATACGACAATGCAGCCTCCGCAGTATTCGTTCCGGAAACAATTTTTGAAGAGTAAGAGAATCCTTCGTCTTCAATATGTTTTTCAACAGATTTTAATTTGATATTGAATTTGCTAATCTCTGTTTTGTCTTTTGTTCCCGGCAGTCCGATGACATGAATATTTGAATTGAAAAGATCAGCGAAGATGAGTGCAATATTTACTTTCGCACGACTATGAATTGAGTTGTCGATTGGGAGCAGGATATTCCGGAAACTCATCTTTTTCGATTTCACCGGAGTTGTAAGAACCGGAACATCAGAAATCGTAACGACACGCTGCGCATTACTTCCGATAAAGTATTCTTTGAATCCCGAAGCACCATGAGTTCCCATAACGATCAGATTAATTTTTTTCTTTTTCGCCAGCGTTTTGACTTCAGTATGAATGTGTCCGTTCAGAATATGAATCGTACATTTTATCTCATACTTTTTGTTGATGCGTTTCTGGAGGTCAGACATTTTTTTGCCGATCTCTTTTT
>JAYUWA010000555.1:0-3286 GCA_043753795.1 Bacteroidota bacterium
GCCATCACATGCAAAACAGCATCTGTCATGTCACGCGGATTGCTGGTAGAAAATCGAACGCGTAATCCGCTATTCGCCTGAGCTACTTTTTCCATCAGATCAGCAAACGTTGTAAATCCTTTTTGTTCTTCTTCAGGTAATTTATGATCCATTGCTAATTTCACAACTTCAGGATCAAGATCTTTTTTCTGTCCGCCGCCCCAGTATAAATACGAGTCGACATTTTGTCCAAGTAAAGTCACTTCACGATAACCTGCTTCATACATCTGCTTCGCTTCATTCACGATCGATTCAGGATCACGACTACGTTCACGTCCGCGTGTAAACGGTACAACACAGAATGAACACATATTATCACAACCACGCGTGATGGAAATAAATCCGTTGATGCCATTGCTGCCTAATCTAACCGGACTGATCTCTGCATACGTTTCTTCGCGTGATAGTAAAACGTTGACCGCTTTTTGTCCCGACTCAGCAGTTGCAAGTAAGTTTGGAAGATCGCGGTATGAATCCGGACCGACAACGATATCAACAAGTTTTTCTTTTTCTAGAAGTTGGTCTTTCAATCGTTCAGCCATACATCCAAGCACACCAACGATCAGTTCATCATTCCGTTTTTTATTTTTTTTGATCTCGCGCAAACGAGCCCAAACTCTTAATTCAGCATTATCGCGGATGGCGCAAGTGTTCAGGAAGATGACATTTGCTTCTTCAATTACCTTAGTAGTTTCATAACCCATTCCGGTCATGATGGAAGCCACGATCTCGCTATCTGAGAAATTCATCGCACACCCATAACTTTCCAGGTACATTTTCTTTCCATTGGGAATCACCGGAACTTCAGCCATAACAGCCTCGCCCTGACGATCCTCATCAATCACTTTAATTCCTTCCAGATGCATTACTTGAAATTTGAGGTGCAAAGATAGACTATATGTGAGAAAGTGCCAAGTTGGCAGAAGGTTAATTTTTTGGAAAAAAAGTCAATCCTTATACATTTCGGGATCAGATTTCAAAAGTTAAAATGAGCTTCAATTGAAGTTGGAACGCGCTGAACAGAACCTTTCGCAAAAGCCCCATCGGAGTGCCCTGTTTGTAGAATGTGGCAAAGAACCGAGCAAAAGCACCGTAGGTGCGACATGTGAAATATCATTACATCCTGATTGAAAGAAGAAATGGAAATAATAGACCGGTTTTAAAATTAGAATATCCAATTCAATTTATTTCATATTTAATAATACATTTGATTTAATAAATTCTATAACATGTTTAGATTTTTACTCCTTTTAGCATTTTCGCTATTTTTTATTTTAAATATTTTCGCTCAGGAATACAGACTATTTCAGCCGGATAGTTTACGATTATATAAATGTCCGACATCTGACTATCTCGACGGTCTTTTCATTGATTCAACTTCTACATCCGGACAAGATACCATCTACTTTAATTTCGGAGTTGTTGAAGAAAATTTTATGAATAGTACGTGTATGAGAATTAACAAGCCCGTCTTCATTGGTAAGAAAGTAATTGTAAAGCCAAATGGGATGTCGGTATTATTTAATGTACAGGATGATTCAATTTTTATAAAAACGAATGCTAGTCTGAACGATTCCTGGATTATGTACACATATTCAAATGGAGATAATATAATTGCCGAAGTCGATTCAGCCTATCAGACAACAATACTCAATTTGCCTGATTCAGTTAAAAGAATTAGTCTAAATGTAATTGATTCAATTGGAAATCCTGTAGCTGACCCTATCAATGGTCTTCAAATAGAACTATCAAAAGACCATGGTATTTTTAAATCATTGTATTTTCCTGAGTTTCCTAATAATTTTGCTCCGTACGATTTGCAAAATCGTAGGATGATGACCTTTGGAGACCTCTATCGTTTTTCAGTAGGTGATACAATTCAGATTTCGCATCAATATGAATTTCAAGGAGTATTTTCGCCCGTCACCTATTTCACAACAACAATTTATGATATCTATTATTCGTCTGCAGGAGATACTATGTTTTATTCAAATGACTCCGCATTAAATTATGGATATGTAACAAACTTAAATGAACCTATTGTCGAAGGTTACCCGGGTAGAATCATTGACGGTGATTGTCATTATTTTCGATTATACATGGATTCATCATGTGCCGGACAAAAATTAGTATTAGACGATCTTATATGGGGAGCAGCTTTTATTGGGGACGATTCATGTTATTTTGATTTATTTGAACCTAGTAGAATTGAAAGGGTTTATTACGAAGGAGTAGGGACATATTTATATTATTATTCGGACCCTCCTGGTTCGCCACAAGGCGGATATTTCAGATGGCAACAATTATATTTTTATAGTCATGGAATTTATCGTTGCGGAACATTTTTTGACATGGCAATTGGTATCGAAGAATTAATAGAGCAAAAAGATAAATTTCTTTCAGTTTACCCCAATCCTGTCACTTATCAAATTAAATTCAGCGTTAATAAAAATTCCTCTATTCAAAAAGAAATTTTAATTGAGATCTATGATGTTTCAGGAAGAGTTTTGAATAATAAATACATTTCAGGGACAGAAGAATCTATTGAATTCAATATTTCAGAATATAATTCAGGATTATATTTCTTTTCTGCAAAGTCAGAAAATCAAATCATTCAGAATGGAACAATTATTAAAGTGGAATAGACGGATTTTCATCCAATGCTATTCCGTGTAATAAACCGAAAACTTCCCATCACTCACACTAAGATTCCCCGAGATCGGACTTTTCAATGCAACATTAAATGTTCCTTTAATCAGATTCGTACTCGTATCATTCGACTGGATCACCAAAGTACCCGGATTATCGTCAGTCGATTCGTAACCATCGATTCCAATATAAACAATATGATTTCTATCCTGATTGATCGCATAGGTTCCCGGAGTAAAATCGTCGAGTTCCAAAGTTAAACTTGAAGCATTTTCATTCAGTCCGTTGATGGTCATTATTATTGCCAGATCACCAAAGCAGGTTTGATCAGCACACCATGATTGCGTTCCGAATGTCGCTGATAATTTATTCGGTAAAATACTCGAGCACTCAATCGGTGCGGGTGTAACTTGTTCTTTTTCTTTTTTGCACCCGCCCATAATGAACATCAAAAGTGCAATAGAAGTAATTTGTAATTTCATTTTCTGGTCAATCTAATTTATTCAACATGTATAACAATCCCGCAGGGATCTCTGCGGATTTTCTGCGTATTTTGCGCAATTCTGCGGGAAATTTTACTGTGATTTATTTCCCGCAG
>JAYUWA010000556.1:0-9922 GCA_043753795.1 Bacteroidota bacterium
AACGGTTTTTAGCTTTGGTGCAGACACAACAATTGGAACACTTCAGTATAAAAAATTAATAGTGAACCAAGATTCAGCCGGTTTTGGTTATTCATATCCGATCGCTGCGAGGGAAGATATTATTACGAAACAAATTTTCTTTTATGAAAATGGAGAATATCTTGCTTATGACTTTTCACTAAGTACAGGTGATACTTTCACAACAAATCTAAATGGATGTAGTGTGCAAATGTCGGTTGATTCAGTGGATACTATTGGTCTTTTAAACGGGGAGTTTCGCAAAAGAATGTTTCTCTCCAATAATGGGCAAGAAATATGGATTGAAGGAGTTGGCAGTTTATTTGGTCTTACCTTTATGGGTGCCAGTCCTTGTATCATTGATGTTTATCCGGCATTAAACTGTTTTAAAGAGAACGACACTTTGAAATATCAGAATTCAAACTTTATAGACTGTTTTTACAATACTGTTGGAATACAAGAAATGTTAGATAGAAATAAATTTACAGTTATGCCCAATCCATTCTCAGAATCTACTAGTATTATATTTGAAAATCCTTTACATGAAATGAATGCCCTGAAGATATTTAATATACAAGGACAAATGATAAGAGAATATTCTAACATAAAAGGCAGCGAGATAAAAATTGACAGAGATAAAATAAATAGTGGAATTTACATCTTTCAGATTATGAATGAAAGGCGGATAGTCGCCCAAGGAAATCTAATTATTAACTGAAAACGAAATTATTTTTGGAAATGAGCAACGTGAATTTGAATGGATAAAATTATTCATTTTCACAATCACAGTCAGAAATATATCATGATTTTATCCTGAAAATTGTTCTACATTTTTATGTAGTATTAATATTTTGTTCAAACTTTTGCTATTGTTTATCCGCTACTAATTTTGTCGGAGTTAATTTAAATTCTAAAATCCAAAAAATTAGATAATGAAAAACACTACCCAACAATTATTGAAGTGCTTTCCTGCAATTGCATTTTGTTTTACTACGAAAGTTGCTGAAGCACAAAATTCGTATGAGTTTCAGGCGACGCAAGCAGCGTATTCCCATCTTGAATTTCCCACCGATGTTCCATGGCCGGCATTTAATCCTTCCACTAATATGTATATTCTGTCAGGATTAAATACTGAAAAATTTAATTTCTACAATTTGCCATTCACTTTCGGTGGAGTAAAGACAATTGCAATTCAACCGAATGGTAATTTGAGAATTGACAATGACTCTTCTCTTATTATTATTGATGCAGCGTTCACATATCTGGATAGCATTGATTCGGGCTCTTCAATCTCCTATGTTATTGACGGTACTCCGGGAAATTATATTTTTAAATGCCAATGGAAGAATCTGAAAGTTCGTGTTGGACAGGCAAACAACTTTGCGAATCTTCAGATCTGGATCTCCCAGGCGAGTAGTGTAATAGAAATACATTATGGTCCTCGTTCTGTAAATAATGCAAGTGGATATAATACCACATCAAGTCCGCAGGTAGGAATGTTTTATTCCAGAGACAACTTTACACGCTGTTATGAAAAACTTTGGATAACAGGTGCGCCAACTAATTTCGCGTAGATTCAGCAGCTAATTATAGTTTTCTGGCAATGTCAGGAGTTCCGGACAGTGGCACTGTTTACAGATTTATTCCAAGGTTTGTTACCACACAAGTAGCCGAAATTTCCGGAAACGAATTGATAGAAATATTTCCAAATCCCTCAGGTGAGTTAATGACAATTAAAATTAAGGAAAGTGATTTCAGTTTTTATAATATAGTAAACGCCATTGGGAAAATAGTTAAGTCCGGATCCATTATTGATCAGAATACTACAATTGATCTTTCTGAATTTCAAAGCGGAGTTTACACAGTGATGATGAGTAATGGTGCAAATACATATTCAAAATCGTTCATAAAAAAATAAACTATAACATTATGAAAGCATTATCAAAATTCCTTTTAGTCATCTCAGTATTGATGAGCAATACTGTATTTGCATGGGAGCAGAAGCAGGATTACCCTGTAGCAGCAGGAGCAGATGGTGGCGTGTGTTTTACCATCAACGATATAATTTATGTTGGTGGAGGATTGGGTTCAAAACAATTCAGAAGTTATGATCCGACCACTGATCAATGGATTTCATTAGGCTTATTGCCCGGAGTTGTAACAGACAGAGGTTTTGGAATTGGATTTGCAATCAATGGTAAAGGTTATGTTGGTTTAGGTATCGATGGACTCATAGCGAAGAAAGACATATGGCAGTTCGATCCTGTATCAACATCATGGACGCAAATGCAGGATTTCCCCGGACAAGCCTGCGGCGGCATGTATGTTTTTGTAATTGATAATTTAACTTACATAGGAGCGGGTGAAGATCCGTTTACACTTGTTCAGTATAATGAAGCATATTCTTTTGATCCATTTATAAATTCGTGGACACAATTGTCAGATTTCCCGACTTCAGGAGTAATTTATCCTTTTTCATTTGCTATAGATCAGAAGGGATATGTTTCATGCGGAGAATCGTCAATAGGTCCAACTAATCTTACTTATGAATATGAACCGATGACAGATTCATGGACACAGAAAGCAAATTACATTGGTGCAGAGCGCCAGGCAGGAGTAGCTTTTGTTCTTAACGGTATAGCATATTGTGGTTTGGGAATGAATGCAATCTTCCTCAATGATTTTTATTCTTATGATCCTTCAAGTGATGTGTGGTCAATGGCAGATTCTTTTCCTGCATCTGCAAGATCTTTTACTGTTGCAGCAGTAGCAGGCAATTCAGGTTTTGTCGGATTAGGTTGGTCGTATGCGCTTGCAGAAACGTATTACAAAGATTGGTGGGAGTTTTCTTTGTCGACGGGTCAGGATGATTCTGAAGGTAAAGCGATAGGAGTTTCAGTTTATCCTAATCCGGCATCAGATGTTTTGAATGTGCATATTCATGATAATGCAGCGTATAGTTATAAAATAATAAATAAAGTTGGCGTAGTTGTATATACAGGAGAAATCGATTCCGGTAAAAATCAAATTGACTTGAGAGATATTTCTAAAGGGGTATATTCGGTCATATTTCAGAATGAGAAAAACTTACTGACTGAGCTTTTTATAAGGAAGTAGGTAATGGTTTCATTGAAAAAATTCGCAGAGTAATTTATAAATAATGGGGACGCAATTTTTAGATACGTCCCCATTATAACTTTTAATAATATATTCTTAATGTATTTTACCTCGCTACCACAAACATTTTTGAAGCAAAAACATTTTCATCTGAAACGATCTTGGCAAAATAAATTCCGTCCGCAAGATCATTGATTCTTACACTTACAGATTGTGAAATTGAATTGTCACAAGGAACGGACATCATTTTTTCTCCAAGCAAATTAAATACGACAACATCAACATTCATGTTTTCAGATAAAGTGAAATCAATTTGAATATTATCTACTGAAGGATTAGGAGAAACATTTAGTGAACTGATCGTTTGTTTTGGTTCTGAAATGCCTGTAAAACTTTCAAGGTAACTTCCCCCTGTTTGTGAAATAGTAGCTGAGCTTGAGTAAAACAAATTTGCGATCTGGGGATGAATGCCATTCGCATACCAGGAATATTGATCACTTGAATAATTAAGAATAAATGGTCCGGCCAGAAAAGTAGAATCTTGATAGACCTGAACTGAATGTACCCTCAAAACATTTTGATAAGTACCGGTTGGTGTAATCAATGTTCCATATCCATCAGCGGTCACGGTTGTAGTCCCACTTCTATAAAATGTATATCCTCCGTTTGTAAAAACGGTTGACCAGGTATCAGTGTAAGTATTATTATAAGAAAAAGGGAAATGAATAAGATCTTCGGGATCATCGTACGACATAATAATTCCTGAAAAAGCTACTCCATAATATTGCATTGCATTAGCAGTAATATTCATATAACCGTCGCCTTGAGTTGAAGTGGTCGCAATATTCGCCGAAGGGAAACTAAGATATGCAGCCGTAGTGGATGGGTTAACATATGTTGAAAGACCATATAGATTAGGTTGCAGATAAGTTAAGTCCCAAGTTTGATTAATTCCTGCACTTCCGGGATTAAAAATACTTGATGTATCAGTTCTAAAAACGGTGCTTTCTCCAACTGAAGGACCAATACCGGAGTAGGTAATAGTAGGTTGAGCAATTGCAATCATATTTGAAAGCATTAATAATACGATCAGACGATTAAGTAGATTTATTTTCATAGGATATGTTTTTTGTAAACTTAAATAAAAATTTAAGATCTTATCTGAATAATTTAATTTTTGCATACAAAAGATAAAACTTCGATATTCATAATTTTAATCCCTTTTGCTGCTGAAGGTGAAGGTTGGTGGACCTAAAATAATTGAAATGTTCTTTTCAAAAGAGGAAATAAGATCTGACTTCATAATTTTGAAATAAATGAACTTGAAGAAAAAGTGATTAATTTGCATGAAGGATCTTTTCATAATGGTGAAGGGTCGTTAATCAGGTTTATTGGTCGAAAGAAATAATGTATCAGGGAAAATATTTCCACACTTGAAACTAAACTTTATATTGAAAATCGAGTATAAAACAGATATATGAAAAAACCTATATTTATTATTTCTATTCTGTGTCTCTGGTTTACCAATGCAACTTCACAGACAGTTCTTGAATTCGCTGATGTTGCACAAATGCCTACAGCGCGCGGAGCAGTCACCAGTGTTGCCGATGCAGGTAATATTTATGTTGGAAATGGTTTTACCAAGGATCAATACTCGGGCATTGTAGAGAAGTATAATGTTGCGGATAATTCGTGGAGTGTTCTTACGAGTTCGCTGATCCCAAGACAATATTCTTCGTCAGCAATTATCGGTGAAGAATTATTTATTTTCAATGGCGATGTAAAGGATGAGAAGCAGAATAGAAAAGTAGAAGTAGTAAATTTAAAGACCGGCGAAATTACGTTTACAACAGATAATCCACATCCTGCACATGCAGGTGGAGTTGTTGTCTGGAATGATATTATTTATTCATTTGGAGGTAAAAATTCTGCTGTAGAGCCGATGTATTCAAATCGTTTGTATTGCTTTGATCACTCATCCAAAAGATGGATCAAGTTAGCTCCAATGGCGGAAGCAAAAGAGGCAAAGGGCGTAGTGGTAGAAGGGAAAATATATGTAATTGGCGGAAATACCGGAAAGCCATCATATAGAATTGATATGTATAATACAGAAACAAATACATGGACTCACTTAACCGATCTTCCTGTCGGAATTTCTGCCAATTCACTCGTTGCACATGGTACGAAGATCTATACATTGTTTGATTCTAAGAATCAGAGTTACATAGGCTGTTATGATATTCCTACGAATACTTTTTCTGTTGTAAAATCGAATAAAATGGTTGCCCGAAAAGATGCCGGTGCTCAAGTATTGAATGACAAGCTTTATATTTTCGGCGGAAGTACAGATGATACGTTTAAGTCAATTGTAACAGAAGTGCAGGTTGCGGATTTGAAATGACGAAAGTTTAGATATATATTTGAGAGGGAGATAAAATGTAAATTTTTATCTCCCTTTTTAATTAAGGCTTTTGTAATTTCCACATCGCTCCGGAATTGCGTACTATTGCCGCTTAAATATGAGTAATGGCAATTGAAGATCAATTAAAAGAAAGAAGTAATAGTGTCTGCGAATTATGTGGCTCTGCTGAATCACTTTCGATTTATTCAGTTCCACCGGACAAAGGTCCTGGAGCTGAAAGTAGTTTATTTGTTTGCGAAAAATGTTTAAGTCAGCTTGAAAAAAAATCGGAGTTGGATCCGGCGCATTGGTCTTGTCTGAAGGACAGTATGTGGAGTGAAATTCCGGCTGTGCAAATTGTCGCTTGGCGCATGTTGAATCGTTTAAAAAATGAATCATGGGCGTCGGATGCGATTGACATGTTATATCTCGATGATCAAATGCTTGAGTGGGCAAAAGCTTCCGGTGATCATCTCGAATCAGTAGCCGACGATGTGCATAAAGACAGTAACGGCGTTCAACTTCGAACCGGAGATTCAGTAACTCTGATCAAATCGCTTGATGTAAAAGGCTCACAGATCAATGCAAAGATCGGAACTGTTGTTAAGAATATAAAGATCATATCAGATAATACGGAACAGATTGAAGGAAAGATAGAAGGGCAGCAGATTGTTATTTTGACAAAGTTTGTACGTAAGTCAGGTTGAGGATTTAAACACTGAGGCCACTAAGTTTTTAGCACAAGAGCACAAGTGAAGAGAATTTCTATTGTGTGCTCTTGTGACAAATTTTAGTGATCTTAGTGTTTATTTTTTTATTTCCTACCTTAGCAGTAAATGCCCCTTCTCCAAATGAGAATCCCTCTGCTTTTCATACTTTTTATTCTATTCCCTTTCACAGGATTTTCCCAGCTTACTATCATAAATAACAGTTCAGCATCTGCATTGGCTCAGGCAATTGTTGGAAGCGGAATCACTGTCAGCAGTGCAACAATTAATTCCGGAACAAATTCTACAGGTACTTTTACCTATATAGGAGCAAACCTTGGATTACCAGACGGTGTTATCTTAACCAGTGGCCGTGCTTCTGTGGTTGCAAATCCCGGAACAGATTTCAGCAATGTTCAAAATGGAAATTCTGTTAACGATGCAGATGTAATTGCGATCAGTTCGCAGGCAAGATATGATGCATGCTTTCTGGAGTTTGATTTTATTCCTGTGTGCGATACGTTGCGCATCACTTATGTTTTCGGTTCCGAAGAATATCCGAAGTATATTTATCAGTACAATGATGTGTTTGCAATGTTTTTGTCAGGACCAAATCCCGCAGGGGGAAATTACTTGTCGCAGAATATTGCAACATTACCAAATGGAACAACTCCTGTATCGATCTTTACTGTGAATGGCGGCTGGCCATTAGGAAGTGGAGCGGCGAATCCTTCTTTCTATGTAGACAATTATACTAATCCGAATTCTGATATTGTTTATGATGGTTATACAATTCCTATCACTTCGGTAATTGCAGTTACGCCATGTCAGACGTACCATATGAAGATCGCTGTAGTAGATGCATTGAATGGAAAATATGATTCAGGCGTTTTTATTCAAGGAAATACGTTCACGTGCACTACTGCTCCTGTTTCTGCAATTAGCTCTACAGATGCATGTATTAATACCGGCAGTGCTTCAGCGACAGTGAGTAACTATTCAGGAACTCCGACATATCTATGGGCACCCGGCGGACAGACAACATCTTCAATTAATAATTTAACGCCGGGAATATACAGTTGCATGATTTCTTATCCGGGATTATGTACAACAGATAGTTTGTCAGTGACAATTGACGATATTCAACCAACTGTTGCAGCAATGGCAGATGATACGATCTGTATCGGTGAACCAGTTTCGCTTACAGCTATAGGTAACGGAGGAGTATTCGGATTTTCATATTCTTGGACAAGCGGTGGAATTCCGATAAATGCAAATGTGAGTCCTGTGATAACAACAAGCTATGAAGTTGTTGCAACCGATGCTAACGGATGCAGTTCATTGCCGCAAACGGTTTCAATCGAAGTGAATCCTTCATTGACGGTGTATACAACACCCGTTGTAAATGTTTGTGCAGGCACATCAAATACGCTTTCATCAATAGTGAGCGGAGGCAATGAAAATTATTTTTATTCGTGGTCGCCTGTTGCCGGACTTAGCAATCCATTGATTTCAGAACCTGTTGTTACCTTGAATACATCCACAACGTATACGCTTACCGTTTCAGACAATTGCGGAACACCTGCTATTACTGCATTTTCATATGTTAATGTACAGCCATTACCGATTCCTGTAATTTCTGCAAATGTTTTAAATGGATGTGCGCCATTGTGTATCACTTTAACAGATACAACTCTTACAAATTGCATGGATGCAAGCTGGTCGTTTGGAGATGGAGAAATTTCTTCTGATTGTGGAATGACATCTTATTGTTACAATACTGCGGGCACTTATTCAATTACGTATGAGGTAACAGATACATCAGGTTGTTTCGGAACGGGGTTACAAACAAATTACATTACAGTACTTCCTCAACCAAAACCTGCTTTTACATATTCGCCGAATCCTGTTGTGATAATTGATCCGTCGGTAAATTTCACTGATCAATCAACCGATGCAACTAAATGGCAATGGTCGTTCAGTCAAAATGCAGATGATACCTCATCATTAAAGAATCCGAATTTTATATATCCTGACACTGGTTGTTACCCATTGCAACTCATAGTTACAAGTCAGTATGGATGTACAGACACATTAAGTTCAGAGATCTGTGTTGAAATGGAATTTGAATTTTATGTGCCAAATTCATTTACACCAAATGAAGATGGCATCAATGAAATATTTTCTCCACTTGGAACGGGAGTGAGCGAAAGTGATTATGAATTTATGATCTTCGATCGATGGGGCCAGGAGATCTTTAAAACAAATCGATGGGGCGAAGGTTGGAATGGAAAAGTAAAAGAAGGTGGAAAGCTAGTTCAGCTTGGAACGTATGTTTGGCTTGTACGTGTATATGATATACAGAGAAATTTTCATCAATATACGGGACGGTTGAGTGTGTTAAATTGAAAAGGTAAGAGCCATGAACACTAACGAACTATTTTAGTTACTTACTTATTCATCTGCCCTTTCAAAATAGTTTCTTCATTGATTCGCTGCTGAAGAAACCGAACATAGTTGCGACCTTCTTTATTTCCGTACATGGTGTAGGAATCCTGGGCCCATTTCATTGCAGTTCCATATTCACCGAGTACTTCGTATCCGATAGCAATGTTGTAAGTAATTTGACCTTTGTCTTTTTGTTTACCGGGTTTTGACAATCCGGATTTCCATGTGTCAATTGCTTCCTGCCACTTGTTTACATCTGCCAGTCGCGATCCGGTTGCGACTTCATCGATACGTTTTGATTTTCCGTAAAATGATCTTGAAATTCGAATAGGCATAGGTGAAATTTTATAGGCATAACTTTCACCGATATTGTTTGCAAGATATCTGATCGCTTCATTTTTTGAAATGAGCAGACCAATTGCTTCAACGGGTGTACTTCCTGTACCTTCCCACGTATGATCTTCACTTACCATTTGTTGGTCTACAATCTTTTTCTCATTCAGATTGTAAGTCCGTATTCCGAAATCTACGCTTCCCGCTCCTTGCGCATAAAATTCTTTGTATTCAATTTCCTGCTTATTATTCCCTTCTCCTACGATTTTCTTTTTTATTCGTGATCCGGGAATAACAATAAAGTCACTGTCGAATACTTCAAGTGCAACAAGGATTTCTGCATTTTCTTTTGTACACAACGAACTTACCTGTTCCCATTTAAGAGGTTCTGGAAATACAGCTGACAAACTATTTCCTTCCAATCGTTCGGGAGAAACTTTTACACTAAAGCGTGGTGAATTATAAAGAGTGCTTTTTAATGCATTCATTGCTTCCTGAACTGCAAATCGGTCGTCACCGGGAAGCTCTCCTGTAAGGATCCCTTCAATGACATTCATGGTTTGGTTTTTATATTTTGTCCGGTCAACAAGTAAAATGGTTTTTGCATCAGGCGGCATTGCAATTTCCGCCGGTCGGGTAACATTAAAGCTTACTGTGCGTGACGGCCCACATGCATTTAAACTAAGCAGACTAACTAAAAATAAGAAGAAGCAATTATTTTTCATTGATACTATTTAGGCAAAATATAATTCAGAGTAACGAATTATTGAATTTAAAAGTTTCATTATTGGTGTGGAATTATTAAACATTTTATTAAGTTAGTTGAAACAGCTGAGATTGTTTGGAAAGCGTGTGATAATGCTTCTGTAAAATAAATAAAGCTAGGGTGTAGTCTGCT
>JAYUWA010000557.1:0-9917 GCA_043753795.1 Bacteroidota bacterium
ATCAATTTGAATCCACCATGCGGCAATACATCGACAACAGCTAATTCAGTAACGATTCTTTTCACACAGCGAATGCCGGTGAGAGGCAAACTACAATGAGGCAGAAGTTTTGATTCGCCGGCTTTATTGACATGTTGCATAGCGACAATTATATTTCTGGCAGCAGCAACAAGATCCATTGCACCGCCCATTCCTTTCACCATCTTTCCGGGAATTTTCCAGTTAGCAATATCACCTGTTTCACTGACTTCCATTGCACCTAAAATTGTTAAGTCAACTTTTCCTGCGCGAATCATTCCAAAACTCATTGCTGAATCAAAAAATGCTGATCCGGGAACTGTAGTAATCGTTTGCTTTCCGGCATTGATTAGATCAGGGTCTTCTTCACCTTCGAAGGGAAATGGGCCCATACCAAGCAAACCATTTTCAGATTGCAAAACGACATTCATTCCCTGAGGGATATAATTTGCGACAAGCGTCGGAATTCCGATACCCAGATTCACATAATATCCGTCTTTAACTTCACGTGCAATCCGCTTCGCGATGCCATTTTTATCCAGTGCCATAGTCAATTGATTTCGGTCCAAAAATATCATAAAATTTTGGATATATTTGCGCCCGAGCGGCCTCATTTCATGAAATTAAGCATAATAATCCCCCTTTATAACGAGCAAGACCTTGTTACAAAAGTTTTAGACGAATTGCAGAAAGTTAACTATCCGGCATTTCTTGAGGGATATGAGATTATTATCGTTGACGATTGTTCGAAAGACAAATCGTATGAAAGGGTGAATGAATACATTATTAATTCACCAAACCGACAGTTCATCAAACTTTTTCGACATGATGTCAATAGCGGTAAAGGCGCAGCAGTTAGAACCGGAGCCGGAAAAGCTTCCGGTGATGTTTTGCTGATTCAGGATTCCGACCTTGAATTATCTCCGCGTGATATTCCTTCTATGCTTCTTGCAAAGAAAGAATTGGAAGTTCCATTTATCAATGGATCAAGATACATGCCCGGTGTCATTCGACCACAATCATCTTTTAAAAGATATTTCTTCAACAAACTTTTTACATTGATCGCATCAATTTTTATTGATGTTCATATTACGGATGTTGCATGCGGATATAAATTATTTGACAAAAGTCTTTTTGAAAAATTAAACCTCCGTGAAAACAGATTTGGTTTTGAAGCGGAATTAATTTTGAAGTGCGGACGTTTCCAAAGAAATTGGATCGCTGAAGTTCCGGTTCGATACTTTCCAAGAAATTTAGGGGAAGGAAAAAAACTTCGGAACATGGATGGTATTCGAATCTTTAAAACACTTATGAAATATGGATTATTTCGTATGAAATAGATTTACTTTTTTGTGAAGCTAATCGTGTAGTCCTTTATATAAATATCTTTATTTGCCATATCCCAAACAAAAATTTTCAAATGATTCGCATTTTTGAATAGTGTATCATTAAACTGTATTCCTGTCTGCACCGGAATCCATTTCAAGTTTTCAAAATAAGTATCCTTTTTAAAACTTGGAGACAATGAAAACGCTTCTGCAGTATCATTTCTGAATGAAAAAGCTGAAACAATATCGTCTCCGCCACCTGACTCAGGAAAGAACACTTGGGCATTGATATAAATTGAATCCACGTTCAAGGTTTTCAGATCAGAGTATGGAATGATAACCGGATGAGTATAAGGATTTACAATAGATAAAAAAACTGTTCGTTGAAAAGGAAAATCTTTATGCTGAAATTTTTCAATATCAATTTCATATTTCTTCTTTCCTTTCGATTTATTAGATGATAATCCGGCTTTTGCAGCTTCGTTGTCAATCTCTTCAAGTGACTCCCACCATCCTGGACCTTGCTCAGTTCTCAAAAAGTTGATTGAGTAAGATCTGCTTGTATTAGCATCATAATGTATCAATCGCTTTTTATATTGCCAGTTGTGAAACAATCCTAATAGAAATAAAAATCCAACAGCCGGAATAGCTAATAAATATCTACGATAATTTTTCCTGATAAAATCAACCGATGCAGCAAATGGAATTGCCAGCAATGAATAGATATCTATCATAGTACGTTGTCCAAAAGACCCGCCATACCACCATGACCACCATGACCAGATTACATAACAGGTAATAACGAAAGTCAATACCACACCTAATTTAAAAACTTTCTCTTTTCCTTTCATCAGAAACAATCCAATAACTGAGAGGACCATAACTGGAGAATACAAGAGCCAACCTTTTCTGAAACCAATCATACCTTCGATTATATGGGGTTGATCCCAGAAAAAACGTTCACCCGTATAGGAGAAATATAACCATTGCCCGGAGACTTTATGCCAATAGATTAATTGCGGAAAACCAACGAGGAAGGCCACAGCAAGCATTGTTATTAAATGAAATTTCCTTATCCATAAAAGCTTTATTCTTTCGCCTAAAAATTTAAGCCCTTTGAAATCATATAAGAAAAATGGAATAAGAAAAAGTATCATTGTTGGTCGGATAAGAACTATCAAACCAAAAAGAAAACCAATAAGCATGGACCGCATATATTCAGCACGTTCATACCATTTTACAATATTATATAGCAAGATCAACGTCAGTGAAAACAAGTAACCATGCGACATACATGGCTCACCAATTGTATACCACAACCAGTTTGATCCAAAGTAAATTCCTAAAATTGTAAGAGCTGTTGTCTTATCATCAAAAAATAAAATTAACAATTTCCTGAAATAAATTAGTCCGAGAATTAGAAATGCAAACGCACTTATTGCTAATGCAGTTTGATAGGGAGCTGAAAACCCTGAAGTTTCGTATCCTAAATGTGGTGCTATAAAATTTGCGACAAAAAAGAATGGAGCATACAAATAGCTTAATCCCATTGTCGTTTTGATCGTATACATTCCTGTAGGAGTAATCTCAGGCCAGAACTGATACCTATAAGGTTCATAGTCTTTTCTAATAAACTCTAAAGTGATGTCGTGATGTATGAATTCTGCCGGTAGGTATCCATAATAAGACACGATATCATACTTGATCTGTTCAACGTTCCACATTTTAGAATTGAAAAAATAAATCCACCAAAAAATAAAAATCGTGGCAATAGCAAGTTTGCTTATTGATAAATTGTTCTTTCCTAAAGACAAAGTAGAGCCGGACATTAATTTTATTCTAAAGAGATTAGAAAACTAGTTTCTCATTCTTACTGTACGCTGTTCAATTCGTTTTTCGTAATTCTCACCTTTGAAAATTCTGTGAACATAAATTCCGGGAGTGTGAATAGAATTTGCATCGAGTTCGCCTGCAGGAACAAGTTCTTCAACTTCTGCAACAGTGATCTTTCCGGCCATTGCCATCAGCGGATTAAAATTTCTTGCAGTCTCGTGAAAAATTAAATTTCCGTGTGTATCACCTTTCCATGCTTTGACAATTGCAAAGTCGGCATCGAAAGCCATTTCCATCAGATAATCTTTGCCATTGAAATTACGCACTTCCTTACCGATAGCAACTTCAGTTCCTACTCCGGCTGCAGTAAAAATTGCCGGCATGCCGTATCCTGACGCAAGACAACGTGTAGCTAATGTTCCTTGTGGTATGAGATCAACTTCCAGTTCGCCGGAAAGCATTTGTCTTTCGAACTCTGCATTTTCCCCAACATAAGAAGAGATCATTTTTTTGATCTGCTTTGATTGTAATAAAAGTCCTAATCCAAAATCATCAACACCGGCGTTATTGCTGATACATGTTAATCCGCGGATTCCTTTTTTCACCATTGCAGCAATGGTTTTTTCGGGAATACCACACAGACCAAAACCACCAACCATGATGGTCATATTATCACGCATGTCGCGGATAGCTTCTTCAGCACTTGCAACTACTTTGTTCATCAGACTACTTATTAGAAATTATCTTTATCAAAATTATCAGCACCACCTGATCCGGGCTGAATATATTTATCACAATTCAATTCAACATTTAATTTTTCTGCCGGCGGAGTAAATTCCCGCTTGGACAAATTGAGTTCTTTATCGGCATACACCTTTTGCATATACAAGGCCCAGATCGGCAAAGCTGTTCGCGCACCTTGTCCAAGTTCAAGTGTACGGAAGTGAACGATCCTGTCTTCCGCTCCTACCCAACAACCTGAAACAAGATCCGGAGTAATTCCCATGAACCAACCATCACTTTGATTTTGTGTCGTTCCTGTTTTTCCTGCAATTGCATTTGCCATTTTATACTGACCACGCAATCTTGCTCCGGTTCCGTATTGAACAACGCCTTGCATTAAATTTAACATTAAATATGCAGTCTCTTCATTAACAGCTTCAACCTTACGTGGAACAAAATCTTGTAGAACGTTTCCATTCTTATCTTCAATTCGCAGAAGATATGTCGGCTGTGTCCATACACCTTTGTTAGCAAAAGTAGAATACGCGCCTACCATTTCATAGACTGAAACATCAGGTGTACCAAGAGCGATAGCAGGCACTGCATCGATAGGTGCAGTAATTCCCATTCTCCTAACAATATCGATCATTGCTTGCGGACCAAATTGTTTCATAAGATATGCAGAAATACTATTCACAGATTCAGCAAGACCTTCTTTGAGAGTTAGCATTCCGCCGTATTTTCCATCGGCATTATTAGGTGACCAAGTTTCGCCTGTCGGAAGGTCGAAAGTAACTTTTACGTTTGGAATTTTATAACATGGTGAATATCCCTCCTGCATTGCAAGAGTGTAAAGGAAAGGTTTGAATGTTGATCCAACCTGACGTTTACCTTCTTTAACGTGATCATATTTGAAATAACGATAATCATTTCCACCTACCCACGCACGAACAGCACCGCTGATAGGATCCATTGACATGAAACCACATTGTAAAAACTTCTTGTAGTATTTCAAACTGTCGAGAGGAGTAAGCGTAGTATCAACTTCACCATTCCATGTGAAGATCGTCATCTTTACTTTTTTCTTGAAGGCTATATCGATCTCCTTATCTGTTGCCTTTGCTGCTTTCATTGCGATGTAACGATCTGTTTTCTTCATTCCATCGGCAATGATCTCCGGATGCTCATCCCATGGTTGTACTTTTCCTTTCCAGTGTTCGTTGAATTTTTTCTGGATCTCTTTCATGTGCTCACGCATTGCATCTTCTGCATAGCGTTGCATCTTTGAATTAATGGTAGTATAGATTTTCAAACCATCAGTATAGAGATTATATGGTTTACCGGTAGCGTTATTGATATGCTCCTTGCACCATGACAATAATTCCGTTCTCAACACTTCACGAAAATAAGTTGCCAGTCCGAAGTTATGATCTTCCATCTGATACTTAAGCTTAGTCGGAAGAGCTTTAATTGAATCATGCTGATGATCGTTGATGAAATTGTATTTGTTCATCTGCGAGAGCACGATGTTTCTTCTTGCAAGCGAATTTTTCGGATTACGTGCGGGATTGAATTTCGTAGGAGCTTGTAACATTCCAACAAGCACAGCCGATTCCTGTATGTTCAGTTGATCCGGTGATTTTCCAAAATAAGTTTGTGTTGCAGATTTAATTCCAAAAGCATTGCTACTGAATTCAACAGTGTTCAGATACATTGCAAGGATTTCCTCTTTGGTATATCGGCGTTCCAGTTGAATAGAGATTATCCATTCCTGAATTTTCTGAATGACACGATCAAGTTTACTTTTCGGTTTTTCGTGGAAAAGATTCTTTGCAAGCTGTTGTGTTAAAGTACTTCCACCACCGGCGCTACCTGCTTTGAACACAACACGGATCAAACCACGCAGATCGATTCCGCTATGATTTTCGAAACGGATATCTTCCGTTGCTTTCAGAGCATTGACAAGATTCGGTGACAGATCATAGTAGTGAACGTTCGTGCGGTTCTGGATATAATATTTCCCGATCACGTTCATGTCGTTCGACAAAACTTCAGAAGCCAGATTACTTTTCGGATTTTCCAGATCCTCGAATGTTGGAAGTTCTTCACCGATATAACCTTTCGAAGCCAGAAAAAGTACGAAGACGACAAAGATGAAAGGCAAAGAAACCAATATCCAAAACAGGCGGATATACTTTTTAAAGGAGGGCTTTGATTTAGGCATATTTAAACCGTGGTGGTTGTGGTTCTATGAACGCTTGATTAACGAAGTTAATTGAATTCTCCGCCGAAAAATTGCAAATACATCTAACTGATATTTAACAACTTACAACAGTATTCCAACTCCTAAACGCAATAGAAGCCTCGAAGATACCAAAAATAAAGGCAGTGGTTAATGGGAGAATGGCAATTTATAACAGTGGGTGGTTAATAGAGTATATCTGTAAATTTTTATTGAAAAAAAGGGTGAAGCCTTCACGACTTCACCCTTTTTGACTTTTGATCCCGATAGCTCTCGGAATTGACTTATTTCAAAAACGTATCCTCAATCTTCACCACCTTCACTTCACGAACTTCCAAAGGATATTTCGCTACAACATCATCTTCTTCAAGAATAGTTTTAGGAAGTGTCGACTTCAGGTTGTCTGAATACGACATTGGAGAAACAGTTCCTGCACGCAGACTTTCTGCAAGATCGTTTACTTCTGATTCGTCTGTGACAATTACAATATTCATATTCTGAACCTGCCAGTATTTTTTGATTGCATTGTTTACGTCTGCAACTGTAAGTTTAGCAAGCAAACCATCAAGTTCATTGATCCAGTCTTTTCTTCCGTAGAATTTAGAATCCATCATGTATCCTAACTTTCTTGAAGGAGTTTCAATATAAAGTTTACTGTAGCTTTTCAAAAAGTCGCGTGTAGCTTCGAAATCCTCTGCAGTCAAACCATTCTTGATCAGATTATCCATTTCACGGAAAGCCATTCTGATCGCATAGTGTGCATGTCCGATTTTAATACTATCGAGTTCTTTATATTGACCTTTCAAACCCGTTGCAGTCTGCACAGGACGTAACCAGATGCTGAAATAATTCAACGAGCGTGGAGTTCCTGAAGGTGGTAACATATTTCCTCCACCATTCTCATACCATTCAATGTAAGTATAATCACCATAGTTCATTGAACGTTCTTCTCGGATCTTTTTATACAATCTTGAATATGATTTTCTGTGTTCACCTAACCAACTGTTTGCAACCATCAATGCAGCAAACTCATCGCTGGAACGTGTAATGTTCATAGGGAAACCTGCAGAAATTGCAGAACCTAATGCACCTTTTTTAGAAACAATCTCTACCGTTAAACCTTTTGGTTGAGCGGGCATACTGATCTGCGGTAAATTTGGTTTTGAGACTGATAAAAGTCCGGCGTCTGCTTTTACTTTTGTAACAAACGACACAGGATAATCACCTGCGATTCCAATCAGCACATTGCTGTTTGTAAAGTAAGCCTGATATTGTTTTTTTGCATCTTCAACAGTAAGAGCTTTCACACTAGCTACATTACCTTCGTTCAATTGTGCATATGGTGATCCACGGAAGATGAATGACTCCAGATATTTTTTACCTAGTTCTTCATCTGATGATTGGCGAATTACCTGCTCAACATAATTCTGCTGATTTGAAAGTAATCGATCGAAATCGCTTTTTGTGAATGAAGGGTGCAACAATAATTCACGAACAACTTTTGAATAGAATTCGTCAAGATACTGTGATGGAACCTGGAATGAAATAATGGCAACTTCTTTATCAGTAGAACTGCTCATACTTGCAGACCATGGATAAATCATTTTACGAATTTCGGTCGACGACATTTTTGACGTACCGCTTTCAACGATCATATCTGTCGTGATACTTGTAAGACCTTCTTTGCCTGCAGGATCACAAATGGATCCGTTCCGGAACATATAACGAAGGGTAACTTTTCCCGATTTGGGTATTGGAAGTTGTACGATCTCCTGTGCTCTTGCAGCAACGAAGCAGATCAGAAACATTCCTGCGATAATTATTTTTTTCATGATGGTTCGTGTGTAAGATTAGAATGTTACTTTTTCTGTTGGTGCAATTGTACCGATCGTTAAACGCTGTGGTAAAAAATACTTCTGCGCTACACGCATAATATCTTGTGGAGTAACTTTGTCGTACATGCCGAAGTAAGAATTCAATTGTTCCGGATCACCACTCACCCATGTAAAATGACTTAAATTCTGTGCGATAGCTGTTGGATTATCAATTGACATAATCGCTGAGTTTCTGAAATTCATTTTTGTTTCCTGTAACAATTTACCATCAATTGGATTTGTTTTTGCTATCTCAAGTACTCTCTCCATTTCCTTACGGATATAACCGAAATCAGCAGCATCAACTAATGAAGCTTCAACTGAAATTAAAAATGGATCGCGAGTAGTGTATGAATCTGCGCCAATAGATCTGACTTTTTGTTCCTGGATAACAAGTTTATTATACAGTTCAGAATTCTCTCCGAAGTAAGCAGCACAAAGAAGATCTAGTGCAGGAAAATCGTTTGACTTAGGATCGTAACCCGGACCTTTGAAGTTCAAACTTAAATATGGCGGAAATCCTTGTTTCTGAAGATTAGTAAACTTTGTTTCTTTCTGAGCAGGTTCAGCAGGAACAGTTGAAACATACGTTCCTGTTTTCCATTGACCGAAATATTTTTTTGCAAGTTCATTTACTTTTTGCGCAGTCACATCTCCTACAACTATGATCGTACAATATTCAGGGCGATAGTAACGGTTGAAGAATTCGATTGAGTAATCATATTGATTCGGCATATCAACAATATCTTCGAAGAAGCCCATTGTAGTATGCTTATAAGTATGACTTTCGAATGCAGTATTCTGAATCATTTCATTCAGCTTCGTATAAGGATTTGAAGAATTTTTTGTGTACTCACCTTTAACAGCACCGGCTTCAGTTTTAAAATCCTGAACTGAATATTTCAGATTCTGAAAACGATCGGCTTCAAGCATGAACATTGTTTCAAGTTTGTTTGCATCGCCGGTCATATGATAAAGTGTTCTGTCAAGACTTGTGTTTGCATTAGCAGAAGCACCGGTAGATTTAAGCACAGCGCCATATTTATCTTTTGAATAAAGTTCGGTTCCTCTGAACATCATATGTTCGAAGAAGTGAGCGAAACCGGTAAGACCCGGTTCAACTTCGTTACGTGAACCTGTACGTACTACAATATAAAATGCAGCTATGCCCGGGCTTTGATATGGGACTGTAACGACGTTCAATCCGTTTTCAAGTTTATTCTGAAGAATTGGATACGGGAAAATTTTCGTATCCGGTGGAGTCATTGTTTTCGGTTCTTCTTGTGCAAGACCCGGAGCTAATTTCACCTGTTGTTGGTCAGATGTTGCAGCTTTTGGTTCACTTTTCGGTCTTGGTTTAGCTTTTTCCTGAGAGAAAGCAGATACCCCTGTGAAAAGCATCAGGAAGGCAATGCTTCCGGTAACTATTCGATTTGTTTTCATGTGCGATTAATTGGTATGCGAAAGTATCCTTTTCGTTGAATTAAATAAAGAATTTAACAAGATGTTAAGAGATTCTTTGACTGGTAACGGCTTGGTTTACTTAGGTCAAAGGTCAGAGGTCAAAGGTCATTCGTCGAAAGTCTATCAATTGCGAATTTTCTCAGAAAAGGTCGAATAAAAAGTGGGATTCTGTGTTTCATTTTAACTAATTAGCTGCATATATATGCAGGTATTATCACTCACATGAATTAGATTTGCATCAGGATAAAAATCATGAAACGAACAATTGTCATATTACTTCTTGTGCTCACAGGCTTATTACCCGGGACTTCTAACGGAGATGAGCGTTCAGAGGCTCGTAAGGAACTTTTTGGACTTCTCGAAGAGCGGCGAAAACTTTTCGACAGTTACAGTGAGTCGAACAAAAAGAAAAGTGGCTTTTTCGGCAACCGCACA
>JAYUWA010000558.1:0-3269 GCA_043753795.1 Bacteroidota bacterium
TTTTATAATTCGCAAATAATTTAAAAGCACTCAAACCTAATTGTTCAAGCAATGATGAATCTTTATTTATACTTTTCTGTGGAGGACATTTAGGAAGTGTGAAGGCGTAAATTCCCAGCACGATCGCTGCAATTCCGCCGATGATAAACTGATTGGCATTGGCTTTACTTCCAGTCAGATTAGTGATCCACATTGCAACGATAAATCCGATCGTTCCCCACACACGAATAGGAGGGAAGACTTTTATAACGTCGAATTTATTGTCCTTGAGAATTGTGTAAGCAATAGAATTGGACAAGGAAATTGTCGGCATGTAACAGATCATTGCACCGAAGATCACATAGTAGAGTGTGTCCGGATCATTTACACTTGGCACATAAAACAAGATCAGTCCGTAAAGTATATGCAGAATTCCATACAGTCTTTCTGCATTCATCCATTTGTCGGCAATGATCCCTGTGATCGTTGGCATAAAGAGCGACGATAATGCAAGCGTAGAAAAGATAGCGCCAAACTGCGCACCTGTCCAGCCTTTTGCATTGAAACAATAAGTACCGATTGTGATCAGCCATGCACCCCAGACAAAGAATTGAAAAAAACTGAGTATCGTTAGACGGAATTTAATGCCCATATTTTTTGCGTTTAGTTTCGAAAGATAGTTTAAATCTTAAATATTCCTTAAATCTTATAAAATTTCCAACAATGAGCGCTGAGATTCCTGCGGAATGTAGCTGAATTTTATTTCCCGCAGAATACGCAGAATGCGCAGAAAATCCCCAGAGGAATGGTTGAAATCTCGACCTTAATGGTGATATCTTTATCAGAGCTAAAGGAAGGAATTTCTTTAACTTTGCATTCATAAGAAAGAATCTATTTATGAAGCAATATCTTGAACTGCTGAATCATGTAATGCAAAAAGGCAGCGACAAATCCGATCGCACCGGTACCGGAACCAGAAGTGTGTTCGGATACCAGATGCGTTTCGATCTGGCAGAAGGATTTCCATTGCTGACCACAAAAAAACTGCATACTAAATCTATCTTTCATGAACTGTTGTGGTTCATTAAAGGTGATACGAATATAAAGTACCTCAAGGATAATGGTGTTTCGATCTGGGACGATTGGGCCGATGAGAATGGTGACCTCGGTCCGGTTTACGGTTCGCAGTGGCGCGCATGGAAAACGGATGATGGCCGAAAGATCGATCAGCTTTCGGAAGTGATCGATCAGATCAAGAAGAATCCTGATTCGCGGAGGTTAATCGTGAGTGCATGGAATGTCGGTGAAGTGAGTAAAATGAAATTACCGCCTTGTCATGCTTTCTTTCAGTTCTATGTGGCTGGTGGAAAATTGTCGTGTCAGTTGTATCAGCGTAGCGCTGATATCTTTCTTGGTGTTCCATTCAACATTGCTTCATATGCAGCTCTCACAATGATGGTTGCGCAGGTAACAGGATTAAAACCCGGAACCTTTGTGCATACACTTGGTGATGCTCACATTTATACCAATCACTTTGAGCAAGTGAATCTGCAACTGACAAGAGATCCAAGACCTCTTCCTCAACTTGTTTTAAATCCGGAAGTGAAAAGTATTTTCGATTTCAGATTTGAAGATCTTTCCATCGTTAATTATGATCCGCATCCACATATCAAAGGTGCAGTAGCCGTATAATCTATGCTTTCAATTGTTGTCGCCGTTTCTGAGAATAATGTAATTGGTCATGCCAATGATCTGCCGTGGAAATTATCCGGCGACCTGAAACGTGTGAAAGCGCTGACGATGGGTCATCATCTCATAATGGGCAGAAAGACTTACGAGAGCATCGGCAGACCATTACCCGGAAGAACAACTGTAATCGTTACACGACAAAAACGCTACGCTCCTGAAGGTTGTATTGTTGTTAATACTTTTTTTGATGCAATAAAAGTTTCGTGGAATGACAATGAAGCTTTTGTTTTTGGTGGCGGCGAAATTTTTAAAGTTGCATTACCGCATTGCGATAAAATTTACCTGACAAGAATTCATACAACTATTGAAGGAACTGTCTTCTTTCCTGAATTGAATATGGATGAATGGGAGATCATGGCGGAAGATAAATATCCTGCGGATGAGAAGAATGAGTTTGCGTGTACGATTTTTGAAATGCAAAGAGTTAAAATTTAAACGCAGAGGGCACTGAGTTCACAAGGAGAGCACGGAATGGCATTGTGCCTTTTTACATGCAACTTTCTAATTTCTAATTGCGAATACCTAATCTTAATAAAGGAATATGTTCTGAATTTAGAAAGAGGTGCTACTCACTACTTACCACTCACTACTTACTATTTCCTACTTAAAAAAAAGTCCCGCCAAAGCAGGACCTTACTATTCGTTATTCACTATTCGTTACTTTCTGTGCATTCCGCAATTTTCATTCGGACACCCATCCTTCGCACAATCAATCCCCGCTGCTTTGCATGCTGCCATACATTCTTCTGAACAACTTCCACCTGCAGCTTTCATTCCGCCCATTGCATGAACGCAAGCATCTTTCTTTACGTGACATTTTCCATCAACTGTTTTCACACAAGCTGAACTATCAAGTTTCCCGGCAGCCATCCATTCAGCACAAATTGCTGAATCAATCACACAATTTCCGTCTGCATCCATTTCACAACCCATTCCCATTTTCTCGCCGCCACTCATATGACATTCCATTGCTGCTTTATCTGAACAACAAGCACCCATAGTATCAGCGCTTCCACCTGTTACTGCAATGTATGGAGCGATTACCAATGAAACGATTGACATTAATTTGATAAGGATGTTCATCGATGGGCCTGATGTATCTTTGAAAGGATCACCAACAGTATCACCTGTGATAGATGCTTTATGCGGCTCTGATTTTTTGTAGAACATTTCTCCATTGATCATTACACCTTTTTCGAAAGATTTTTTTGCATTGTCCCATGCACCACCTGCATTCGATTGAAAAATTCCCATAAGCACTCCGCTCACTGTAACACCGGCTAATAATCCACCAAGTACTTCAGGACCGAATGTAAATCCAACTAACAATGGAGTGATCAATGCAATTGCACCCGGAAGGATCATCTCGCGAATTGAAGCTTTCGTCGAAATGGCAACACACTTTTCATATTCAGGTTTTGCTTTGTATTCCATGATGCCCGGAATTTCGCGGAACTGTCTGCGAACTTCCTGCACCATGTCCATAGCTGCTTTTCCAACTGCCTGGATACACAATGCTGAAAATATAAATGGAATCATTG
>JAYUWA010000559.1:0-3255 GCA_043753795.1 Bacteroidota bacterium
CTTCCTTTGTCAATTGCAGAACTATTTATAGAATCTAATTTGTAAACATTGTTTCCTACATCGGTAAAGCCCGGACTATTGAAACTTGATGTTGCACGAACAATGCCGTTATAATGAAAGTTAGAAGAGGTAGAGAAAGCACCTTCGACTTTCAGTAAAGCATTATCAAAATAAAAATTGAATTGATTACTCATTGCAATAGAGTCGAGTCCGATTTCCTGATCATTATTACCATATACAATGCAATTTCCGAAATAAGAATTTAGCGGCCTGACGGCAGTGTAATAATTGTTCATGAAAATAACAGGGTCTTGGCGCGTTCCATTATCCCAGAAATTTGCGAATGTGCTCTGATAGAATTTATAATTTCCGCCGAAACGAATATTCAAGACAGAACCACCGCAATTTGCAAAGACACAGTTATATGCAGAGACCGTACTGCCTTGCAACAGCAAAGCATTCGACGACATGGTTTTGATAATTGTATTTTCAAGGTACAATGTCGAATCACCGGCTCCGGCTACAGTATCAACCTGCAATCCGACATTTCCGTTTTTAATAATTGCGTTTTTTATGTAAGAATTTTTTGATCCCGGATAAAGCCAGATCCTGTCCCATTGACCGGGCACATCCTGATAATCCTGATGTAAACGATCGCCTTGTATTATTACCTGCTCTTGAATTGTGCCATTTACAAACAGACTTGCAGAAGTGTAAACGATCAATGCAGCGCCAGCGTGTAGATGCACTTTTGTCCCTTGATTGATTGTCAAAGTACAAAGTGAATCTACAATTGCGTAACCATAAATTACATGAGGTTTATCGTTGTTCCAGACATCATTACAATCCAATGTGAAAAAAGGATACGGTAAGGAAATAGAATCCGGTAATTGTGTCCATCTATGATAATAAGCATCCTGTCCCCATGCAACCAGATCAAGATCCTGAACATTTCCGTTTGTTTCGAAAATGATTGAATCAGTAATTACAAGCGGAGTGTTTTGATTATTTGGGTCAACAGTCACTTCTACAAAAATAAATATACTGTCATTCGGACCGATCTCTACATCGGTAAAAGATTTTCCTGGCATGCCGTCAACATTCAACCGAAAATCAGAAGCTTGTCCGTTCGCTAATCGTAATGAAGAGATAAGGACGGCTTTGCTTTCTGTGTTATATACAGTGAACACTTCCGTTGCACTTCCGACAGAAGTAAAGACTGTATCAAACATTACAGTATCTTCCGAAAAAGATAGCTTCACATTTCCTGAAGTTTCAAAGTCGTCTTTCTTACAAGAAAACAGAAATGTGCTGATCAATCCAAAAAACAGAACAAAGGGCAGGAGATTTTTAATCATAGAGGTGCAAAGATAAATTTAGAATCCAAACGTAAAATTTTTGATGAAATTATATTCTTTGAATGAGTATGAATTTTAATCCTTAATAAGAGTAAAAAGGCTTTAAAATGATTAAATTCAAATTATTATCTTCTTTTTATGAGAATTTGGGACATTGAACGGGTAAAAATTTAATGATTTTAGTTTTCAACCTCCGAAGTGACAGATACATTTGTACTATAAAGTCAATAAAACATTTTCCTAACCCCAAAATTCAATCATTATGAGAAAAATTCAACTAAACAATTTAAAGCGGATAGCAATTGCGATAATGCTTTTCGTACTCGGCGGACAGGTTTCGTCGAAGGCACAATGTACAGCGTCATTTTCTGTGGCGTATGATTCAACCGGAAACTTATTGGAGTTTACTCCATCGTACACAAGTTCTGCAAACCCTGTGAGTTTCTCATGGAGTTTTGGTGATGGCACATCATCACAAGTTCAACAACCATCCCATGTATATAATTTCACAGGATATGCTCCGGTATGTGTTACTATTATTTTTTCTGATAGTTGTTCAGCAAGTTTTTGTGATAGTGTGCTGACTCGTCAGGGTGGAACTCAAAATTGTACAGCAGATTTTCTGATTCAAAATTCGCCTGCCGGAATTTCATTCACTGATCAGAGCACAAGTACTGATTCTATCATTTCCTGGTCATGGGATTTTGGAGATGGCACAACCGGTACAGGTCCAAATGCCTTTCATGGTTACACATCGAATGGAACTTATACAGTTTGTTTGGCTATCAGCACTGCAAGCGGATGTATTGACACTTATTGTTCAACTGTGGTTGTTCAGAGTGCGAATAGTTGCAATGCGAATTTTACAAGTTCTCCGGTAATGGGAACTATAAATGTAAACTTCAGTAATCTTTCTATTGCTGATTCAGGTGCTGTGATCACAAGTTACTCATGGGATTTTGGAGATGGATCAGCAACTTCATCTGATACAAATCCGGTACATACTTATCCCGGAGTTGGAACATACAATGCATGTTTAACAATTCAAACAAGTTCAGGTTGTTCGGATACGTATTGCTCTCAGGTGAATGTAGGTGGAGCAGGTAGTTGTACTGCCGGATTCAGTTCATCTTTTAATCCTGCTACGAATGAAATTGATTTCAACAATACATCTTTTTCCAATGATTCTATAATTCGTTTTGAATGGACGTTTGGTGACGGAACAACATCGTTAGCGATTAATCCATCACATCTGTATCAGGTTCCTGGAACATATCAGGTTTGTTTAACGGTAACTACTGCTACCGGATGTACAGATACATTTTGCGGAACTGTTACATCTTCAGGTCCTCAGAATTGCAGCGCTGTCTTTACTTCACAAGTAACACCTGTCGGAGGAACTTCATTTTACAGTGCATACATAAACTCTTCTGCTAATTATGTATGGAACTTTGGTGATGGAACTTCTTCCTCACAAATCGGTGGTTCATCTGTGACGCATATTTATACTACAATGGGAACATATTTAGTTTGTTTATTTGTTCAGGATTCATTGTGTTCAGATTCATCATGTGCAACAATAACGATCGGATCAACATCTGCATGTGCAGCATTGTATACTTACACTGTAGATTCAATGGGAACAGGATTCACTTTCTCAAATCAATCTACATCTTCCGGTGCTAACGTATATTTCTGGAGCTTCGGTGATGGAACAGGAAGTACTGATGAGAACCCGGTTCATGTTTATAATTCAGTTGGACCACATACAGTTTGTTTGACAGTTACTGATACCATTACAGGTTGCACAGATTCATTCTGCAATTCAGCATCCTTTGCAAACGCATGTAATCCAGTATTCTCAACAGTTCCAGATCCAAATAATCCACAAGGTGTA
>JAYUWA010000560.1:0-3252 GCA_043753795.1 Bacteroidota bacterium
ATGGAATTGGGAAGATGCGGCATACAAAGTAGATCAGGGTATTCATCTGAACTGGCCAAGAATGTATATTTCAAAAGGTGAAAAAGCTGAACCGGAAGACGTTCAGCGTACAAAGATTCAACGGCAGTTGAACGATATTCAACTTTATTTCGAAGAAGCAAAAGCATATTCGCTTACTTCAAGTTCTACACCGGCTTCGGCATTGGGTGCAAATTCAAAAATTACCACTGATCAAAATATTAAATTTGAAGCAATGCGTGGTTTGTTCACGGGTGAAAAAACACTTTATATTCATTGCGATTATGTGAAGGAAATGATAAGCGCAATTGGCCTTGCAGATAAATTCGGAATCAGACTTGTTATCGTTGGTGGCGGCGATTCTTATCGGATCACAGATCTTTTGAAAACAAAAAATGTTTCAATTATTTTAGGTAGAACTCACTCTTTACCGCCACGTGAAGATGATGAAATAGATCTGCAATATAAATTACCTTCAATTTTGTCGAAGGCAGGAATAAATTATGCAATAAGTATGGACGGCTCATGGCAAGGAAGAAATCTTGCTTTCAATGCCGGAACATCTGCAGCTTACGGTCTGACAAAGGAAGAAGCATTGATGAGTATCACATTGAATGCAGCCAGGATCTTAGGAATTGATGCAACTATCGGTTCGCTGGAATCAGGAAAAGATGCTACGCTTATCATCAGTTCGGGCGATATTCTTGATATGAAAACCAATCATGTTGAAAGTGCATTTATCAACGGTCGTGAGATCAGCGTTGATAATTTTCAGAAGCAATTAAACCAAACTTACCAGACAAAATACGGAATAAAGAAATAATAAAGGATCATGATGAAAATAACAAAATTAATAGTTGCAGGATCATTGCTTGCTCTTGCTGCCTGTAACTCGGGAAAGAAATCTCCTGAATCCGCTACAGCCCAAATGGAAGATACTACATTCGATTACATTGCTGATCGATTTGCAGATGTTCAAGTATTGCGCTACAAAATTCACGACTTTGATAAATTGACGTTGAAGCAAAAGCAACTTGCTTATTATTTTACACAAGCAGGATTAGCGGGGCGGGATATATTCTACGATCAGAAATACCGATATGGAATCGCTCAACGAAAAACACTTGAGACAATACTTGAAACTTATACCGGAGAGAAGAGTGGTGCCGACTGGACAAATTTTATAGAATATTGTAACAAATTTTTCTTTGCTAATGGAAACCATCATCATTATTCTTCTGATAAATTTATTCCCGGCTGTAACTTCGAATATTTTTCTTCGCTGGTTAAAAACAGCGATCAATCTAAACTTCCATTGAACGGAAAGACAGTCGATGAATTTCTTGCAAGAATGAATCCGATCTTTTATGATCTGAATTATGAAGCAAAGTCAGTCGATCTTTCAGCAAAAGATGTTGTTCTTGGAAGCAGTAATAATTTTTATGAAGGTGTAAACCAAAAAGAGGTAGAAGACTTTTATGCTAAAATGAAAGAAGCCGATCCTAAAAATCGTTCTCAGATCGGATTCAATTCTAAGCTGATGAAAGTGGACGGTAAAATTACTGAGCAAGTTTACAAACTCGGTGGAATGTACGGTCCGGCCATTGAAAAAATTATCTATTGGTTGCAAAAAGCAAGTACCGTTGCTGAAAATGAGCAACAGAAAAAAACAATTGATAACCTGATTACATTTTATCAAACCGGCGATCCGGTTGATTTTGACAATTACAGTATTGCATGGGTAGGAGATACAATTTCAACTATTGATGCTGTTAATGGTTTCATTGAAGTGTATCAGGATGCAATGCAGAAGAAAGGTGCATTTGAATCAGTAGTGTCAATGAAAGATTTTGAAGCTACAAAACGTATTGCTGCTGTCTCTCATGAAGCACAGTGGTTTGAAGATAATTCAACGATAATGGATGAACATAAAAAGAAAAATGTTACCGGTATCAGTGCAAAAGTTATTACTGTAATTTCTGAGTGTGGTGACGCTGCTCCTTCAACTCCGATAGGAATCAATTTGCCAAATAACGAATGGATCCGCGAAGAACATGGTTCGAAGTCTGTATCACTCAGCAACATTGTGGAAGCTTATAATTTCTACAAATCTAAATCACCTATGATCGATGAATTCGGTTCGTCTGATGAGGTGAAGGAAAGAATCAGAAAGTATGCAGCTATTGGTGGTGAAATTCATACTGACCTGCATGAAGTAATTGGACATGCATCCGGAAAGATCAATCCGGGAGTTGGAACAACAGATATCACTTTGAAAAATTACGCAGGTGTTCTGGAAGAAGCGCGTGCAGATCTAGTCGGATTGTATTATACAATGGATCAGAAACTGGTTGATATGGGTGTGAGTCCGTCGTTAGAAGTTGGAAAAGCTCAATATGACAATTATATTCTGAATGGATTGATGACTCAGCTTCAAAGAATCGAGCCGGGAAAAAATCTTGAGCAGGCACACATGCGGAACCGTCAGTTGGTTTCTGCCTGGGCTCTTAAACAAGGTGAAAAGGATAAGGTGATCGAAAGAATTTCTCGTGATGGAAAAACTTATTTGGTCATCAATGATTATCAGAAACTAAGAACTTTGTTTGGACAATTGTTGCGTGAGATCCAACGTATAAAATCAGAAGGTGATTTCAAAAGTGGTAAAGCTTTAGTAGAAACCTATGGTGTTATCGTTGATCAACCTTTGCTGACAGAAGTTCATGCGCGATATGATAAATTGAAGATAGCTCCTTACCAGGGATTCATTCAGCCTAAACTGGTTCCGGTTATGGATGGTGATCGCATTGTTGATGTGAAGGTGGAGTATCCAAAGGATCTTATCACACAAATGTTAGAGTATGGCAAGACTTATAATTTCCTGCCACCATTCTGGAATTGATGTTATGATAAGAAAATAAAAAAGGGCGGTACATAGTATCGCCCTTTTTTTATTTTCTGAAATAATTATTACTTGTACAGATATTGCATGATCTCAACATCCAACAGCTTTCCGAATTTAACACCTACTTCTTTCAATGTTCCAACCTGACGATAACCAATTTTTTCATGGATGTGAATACTTGAAAGATTATCACTGGTTATTCTCGAGATCACAGTGTGGTTGTTTACCTTTTGTCCTTCGAGTGTAGTCACTTCCAGAAGTTGCGATCCAATCTTTTTCCCGCGGTGATCTGCATGAATGTAAACAGAGACCTCTACAGTAGTGTCATAAGC